>JBATLA010000102.1:0-2492 GCA_049669945.1 Polyangiales bacterium
CTGCTGCTCCTGGTCTTGCTGCTGCTCCTGGTCCTGGTCTTGCTGCTGGTCTTGCTGCTGGTCTTGCTGCTGGTCTTGGTCCTGGTCTTGCTGCTGGTCTTGGTCTTGCTGTTGGTCCTGGTCCTGCTGCTGTTCCTGGTCTTGCTGCTGTTCCTGGTCCTGCTGCTGTTCCTGGTCCTGCTGCTGTTCCTGCTTCTGCTCTTCCTCGCGGATGCGCTTCATCGCGTACTCGAGGTTCCACGCCGCGCTTCGATTGCCGGGCTGGGCGCGCAGCGCTCGTTTGAAGCCGTCGGCGGCTTCGCGGAAGTGGGCGGAGGATTGCTCGAAATCCTCCTCTTCCGAAGCGACGTCGCCCTCGCGGGCGTGCGCAATGCCGAGGTCGTAGTAGGCGTCCGCCCGCACCTCGGGCGGGGCGGATGGGTCGGCTGCGGCCGTGAACGCTTCCTTGGCTGGCTCGGTCAGCCCTTGCGACAAGAGGGCCAGGCCTAGGTTCAATTGCACCCCACGTTCCTCGGGGAGCTCGCGGGCGGCTTTGTCGTAGGCGTTGAGGGCGTCGTGGTACTGCTCCTTCGCCATCAGCGTGTTGCCGTTCTTGACGTTGGGATTCTCCGCGCGGAGCGGGCTCCACGCCAAGGCGGTCGCTGGAACAGCCAGGGCGGCAAAGCAGGCCAACAACAGCGCGACCCTCATGCTTCCCTCCTTCGGCGGCGAACGACCCAAGCCTCGGGGAGCAGAGCCTCGAGCACGATCAGCAGGAACGCGGGCAACAGGGCTAGCGCGAAGCGATTCTCGTGCACCGTGACTCTGCGCGCCTTCTGTTCAGAGGCCTGGAGCTTGGCGAGCTCCCTTCGGATCTGGGTGATTCCCACGGTGCCTTCTTCCGCTCTCACGTATTCGCCTCCGGTGATTGACGCGATCTCCTCCAGCGTCTGCTCGTTCTCGGCGCTCAGTGAGGTCATGACAAGGCGCCCGTCCGAATCCTTCATGTGCCCTGTGAGTGTGCCGTCCGCAGTGTAGCTTGGAATGGGCTCGCCGCTCCCGGAGCCGATTCCCACGGTGTAAACCTGGATCCCGGCTGCGCTGAGCTCCCGCGCCGCGGCGATCGGATCGCCTTCGTGGTCTTCTCCATCGGTCAGCAAGATCACCACTCGGGAGCGCGTCGCCGGGCGTTCCTCCTCGCCGTGTCGCGCGTTCGAGCTTTCAATCAATCTCATCGACGCGATCAACGCCTTTCCGATTGCTGTGCCGCCGACCGGCATGTCCATCGGCCCGAGGTCCCGTAGGAACAGTCGCACCGCCGAGTAGTCTACGGTCATCGGAAAAGCCATGGCATCGCCCGCAAACGCAACGAGCCCGACACGGTCGCCGTCGAGGTCACCCAAGAGACGTTCTAGCTCGCCTTTGGCCCGCTTGATTCGGCTCGGGTGCACGTCCTTCGCGAGCATGCTCTTCGAGAAATCGAGCGCGATGACGATGTCGATGCCCCGCTTGCGGAGCACACGTGTTCGGCTTCCGTATTGCGGCCCCGCGAATGCCATGATCGCGAGGGCGAGACCAGCGAGCATCAGTGCTGCGCGTGCGGTTCGCCACCAACGGGCGCGGCCGACGATGAGCGATTCGATGGTGGCGCTTCGCCCAAATATCTCGGTCGCTCGCTGTCTGCGTGCGGCATTCCACCAGAGCGCGGCGACCGCGACCGGCAGCAGGGCGAGAAGCCACAACGCTTGTGGGTCAGCCCAACTCACGGCCACCTCCGCAACCACAGCAACACCAGGAGCTCGATCGCCAGGAAGAGCAGCGCGGGGCCGACGAACGCTGGAAAGAGCTCAGTGTACATGCGCCCCGCATCCTCGATGTCGGTCTTCTCGAGCGCATCGAGGATCTGGTGGAAGCTCTGTTCTAGCGCTGCGCGGTCGCTGACCAGGAAGAACTCCCCGCCTGTTTCCGTCGCCATTTGATCCAGCAGATCGGGGTTGACCGGGTAGTTGGCGGTTCCGAAGATCGCGCGGCCGAAAAGCCCGGTGCCTTGCTGAACGGGCGCGCTGTCGTTCATGCCCATGAGGATCGGGTAGATCTTCACGCCCATCGTGCTCGCGAGCTCGGCGGCCTGCGAGGGCGAAACGTTGCCCGCATTGGACTCGCCATCCGTCAGCAGAATGATCACCTTGCTCTTTGCTTGCGAGCGCTTCAGCCGGTTGAGGCTGACTCCAACGGCGTTCCCGATGGCGGTGCCGCGGCCGTCGATCTGGTCGAGCTTCAAGCCACGAAGCGCCGTTCGCAGCGCTTCTCGGTCGGTGGTCAGTGGAAGCAGCGTGTACGCATCGCGTCCGAACACCACTGCTCCGATGCGGTCGTTCGGCCGGCGATCGATGAATTCACGCACAACGGACTTCGTTGCGCGAAAGCGGGTAGGCCGGATGTCTGCCGCCTCCATGGAGCCCGACATATCGAGTGTCAGGATGATCTCGATCCCGCTCACCTCTGCGGTGTCT
>JBATLA010000103.1:0-9375 GCA_049669945.1 Polyangiales bacterium
GTGTCGAGCTCCGCGAGCCGGTAGGCGGCTTCCTCGCCCACGGGCCCGAGGCTCGCGCGCTCCAGGATCGGCTGCGTGGGGCTCATTGCATCTTGGCGATAACGGTGTCCGCGAACCGGTTCAAGCCGTCGATCCGTCCCTGTAAGGAGCCTCCCACCATGGGGGTCCCATACATGAGCCATGGAACGGTGATGATGTCGGTGACGCCGGCGTCTTCGAGTCGCTTGAACCCGTCAGCATCCCAAACGTCGGTGACGACGGCCTGGTACTCCATTGGCAGGTGGTCGCGACCATATTCCTTTCGGAAGGCTTCAATCTGGCCAATGAGCTCGAGGAGCTTCTTCGAAGGGAGCATCGCCGACGACCAGCCGTCTCCGTACTTCGCCGCGCGCCGAAGACCTGGCTTGCTGTGGCCGCCTATGTAGATGGGGATTGGCTTGCTCGGCGCGGGGCTCATCTGGATCTTGCCGAAGTCATAGTGCTCGCCGTGATACTCGACCATCCCGCCGCCCCAAATCAAGCGCAAGATCTCCAAACACTCGTCCATGCGCTTGCCGCGGGTTTCAAATTCAGTTCCGCACCATTTGAACTCCTCGGGAAGCCACCCAAGACCGGCGCCGAAACCAAATCGATTGTTCGAGAGCGCTGCGAGCGACCCAACCTGTCGCGCCATCAGCACGGGATGCCGGACCGGAAGCTTCACGACGCTCGTGTAGAGGAACAGCGTCTTCGTGGCGGCGGCCATCGCAGCTGCGCCGACGATGGGCTCGATCCATGGAGTCTCGCCGTCCCACATGCGGCTTCCATCCTGCGTGTACGGGTACGGCTTGCTCACCTCCTCGGAGTAGAAGATCGAATCCGGAAGGACGATGGCGTGGTAGCCGAGCTTCTCGGCTTCCTGAGCGACCGGGATGTAATGCTCGGGCGGCGCCATGGCGATGGAAGCGCTGAATTTCATCGCGCGGAGCCTAGCATAGGAGTGGGTGCAGCAAAGCCGCTGTCCGCCGCGCAAACGCCGGTGGGCGACGCTCGGCGCTTGCAGATGCTAGGCCCGATCGCGCGGAATCCTGGTGCCGATGACACGCGTGACGTTGAGCCACGCCACCATTCGCGCCGACAGCAGCGGCTTTCCGGTGTTCATGAACGCGACGCTGATGTCGCGGTCCGGGTCAGCCCAGCCGAGCACGTTGGTGAACCCGAGATGGCCATACGCTTGGGCAGTTCGAGGTCCGTAGAAGCCAAATGATCGTAGCCCCAACATGAACCCCATCGAGAGGGGGATCGGCATCATCAAGACGCGATCGACCTGGCCGGTCACCTGCGGCTCGGTCGCGCGGGACACGGTGCGCTGGTCGAAGATGCGGGTGTCCTCGTAGGCTCCGCCGCACAGAAGCATCTCGAAGAACCTCGAGATTTCCTCGGGCGTCGCGATGATGTTCCCCGCCGGGACGACCGCCGTCCTGAACCTCGGATCGTTGCTCATCTCGACGAGCTCGCGCATCGAGGCTCCAAACGCGATCTGCACCAAGTTCTTGTACGGCCACGTCGGAATGGGTCCCGTGAATGCATCGACCGCGACGCGTTCGAGATCGTCGGGCGAAACGCCGTACTTGAAGTGCCGCATCTTCATCGGCTCTCGAATCCGCGCCGTCAAGAACCGCTGGATGTCCTGCCCCGTCACGCGGCGGATGACTTCCCCGAGAATGAATCCGCTTGTGATCGCCTGATACGCTTGGACACTTCCGGGGCGGTGCGTAGGCTCGAGCTCGCAGAACGCGCGAACGATTTCCTCTGGCTTCGACAGCAAGTCCAGGTCGATGACCTCTTGGGGCGTCATGGGAATGCCGGCCCGATGCGTCAGCACGTCGCGGATCGTGATGCTGTGTTTGCGGCGCTTGGCGAACTCCGGAATGAACGTTGCGACGGGCTCGTCGACGTGGAGCTGCTCCTCTTGTTGGAGAAGGTGAATCAGCATCGCGGTGACGGCCTTCGACCCGGAGAAGAAGTTGTAGAGGGTGTCGGGTGTCGCCTTTACGAGCGGCGTGCCCTCGAGGTCTTGCGGGCTGTTCCCACTGGCGTGGCCGATCGCGCGGTCGACAATGATCTCGCCCCGGCGCCGAATGCAAAGCGCGATCGCCGGATGAAGCCCGGCCTTGTAGAACCGCACCACGGAATCCCAGATCGCTTCGACATCTTCGGTCCGGAGTCCAACGCCGCGTGGATCGACCTCGCGGTGGCTCTTGGTGGTCACCTCATCCGGATCGAAGGTCTGCACCGTGACCGGCAGCAGATCCTTGAGGCGGGGTCGCGGCATCAGCTTCCTCGCTCGTATCCGAGGTTGGGCTGCAACCACCGCTCCGCTTCAGCGACGCTGACACCCTTGCGGGCAGCGTAGTCTTCCACCTGCTCACGATCGATCGGACCAACCGCGAAATAGCGCGACTTCGGATGCCCGAGGTAAATGCCGCTCACGCTTGCGGCCGGGTTCATCGCGAAACTCTCGGTCAGGCAAATGCCGACCTCGTCCGCGCCGAGAAGCTTCCACAGCGTCTCCTTCTCGGTGTGGTCGGGGCACGCGGGATAGCCAAACGCGGGTCGAATCCCGCTGTACTGCTCCGCGATGAGCTCCTCGCTCGAGAAGCCCCCGTCGGGTTCGTAGCCCCATTCGCGCCGCGCGCGCTCGTGGAGGAGCTCTGCGAACGCCTCCGCAAGACGATCGGCAAGGGCCTTGACCATGATCGCGTTGTAGTCGTCGTGGTCTCGCTCGAACTTCTGCGCGAGCTCGTCGGCGCCGATACCCGTGGTCACCGCGAACGCACCGATGTGATCGGCCACGCCAGAATCCACTGGCGCGACGAAGTCCGAGAGACAGAAGTACGGCTGCTCGTTTGGCTTGACCCCCTGTTGGCGGAGCATGTGAAACCGCAGGTACTCGCTGCTGCGACCCTCATCGTCCCATACGACGATGTCATCGCCGTCGCGGTTCGCCGGCCAGAATCCGTATACCCCCCGCGGCGTCAGCAGCCGGTCGGAAAGAATCCGACCGAGAAGGTCTTGCCCGTGTTTGTAGAGCTCGCGGGCAGCCTCTCCATACCGCTCGTGTTCGAGGATCTTAGGAAACTTCCCTTTGAGCTCCCAGGCCGAAAAGAAAAAGGTCCAATCGATGTACGGCGAGATCTCCTCGAGGCTGACGTCCTCGATGACCCGACGGCCCTGGAATGCGGGCTCCGGAGAGTCCTCTTGGCGCCACTCGATCCGCGCCGGATTCTCACGCGCGATTTCGAGGGAGATCAGCTCACGATTCTGTCTGTGCTCAAACAGCTTCCGTGACTTTTCCTGCTCACTACGGTTCTTCGCATCGAACGCAGGGCGGCGCTCGTCACTCAAGAGATCGGACACCACGTTGACGACGCGTGAAGCGTCGATGACGTGGGCGGTGCTGCCATCGTAGGATGGCGCGATTTTCACCGCCGTATGAGCGCGACTCGTGGTCGCGCCGCCTATCAGCAGCGGTTTGTCGAAACCGCGGCGCTGCATCTCCGAGGCGACGTTGACCATCTCATCGAGTGACGGGGTGATGAGACCGCTGAGCCCCACGATGTCACACTCTTCCGTCACGGCGGTATCCAGAATCTTCTCCGCGGGAACCATGACCCCGAGGTCGATCACCTCGTAGTTGTTGCAGCCGAGCACGACGCCAACGATGTTCTTGCCGATGTCGTGTACATCGCCTTTGACCGTCGCGAGCAGCACCCTGCCCTGAGCGGCCCTGTCTTCGGCCTTCTCGTCTTCCATGAACGGCTCGAGATGCGCGACGGCCTTCTTCATGACCCTCGCACTCTTGACGACCTGGGGCAGAAACATCTTCCCCGAGCCGAAAAGGTCGCCCACGACGGCCATGCCGTTCATCAGCGGCCCTTCGATGACGTCGAGCGGCCGAGGGAGCTTCAAACGCGCCTCCTCAGTGTCTTCGACGACGAATTCCACGACCCCGTTCACGAGCGCGTACTCGAGACGCTTCTCGACAGGCGCCTCGCGCCAAGACAAATCGAACTTCTGCCTCTTGCCCTTGCCCTTCACCGTCTCGGCCAAAGTCACGAGCCGCTCGGTGGCGTCGTCGCGGCGGTTGAAGAGAACGTCCTCGACATGCGTGAGGAGCTCTTCGGGGATCTGTTCGTAGACCTCCAGCTGCCCCGCATTCACGATGCCCATGTCCATGCCCGCGGCGATCGCGTGATAGAGAAACGCCGAGTGCATCGCTTCGCGGACTCGGTCGTTGCCACGGAAGGAGAAGCTCAGATTGCTAACGCCTCCGCTGATGAGCGCCCCCGGACACCTCTCTTTGATCTGTTTCGTCGCCTCGATGAAGTCGTTCGCGTACTCGTTGTGCTCTTCCATGCCGGTGGCAATCGCGAAGATGTTCGGATCGAAAACGATATCGGTGGGGTCGAAGCCGGCCTCATCGATCAGGAGCTGGTAGGCGCGCGCGCAGATTTCCACCTTTCTTTCGATGGTGTCGGCTTGTCCTTGCTCGTCGAACGCCATGACCACCGCGCCCGCACCGTACAAGCGAACCTGGCGCGCTCGTTCGAGAAACTCCGCCTCGCCTTCCTTCAAGCTGATGGAGTTGACGAGCGCCTTGCCTTGCACGCACTTCAGTCCGGCTTCGATCACGCTCCACTTGGAGCTATCGATCATGAAGGGCACGCGCGAGATCTCCGGCTCCGAACCAATGAGGTTCAGGAACTTGGTCATCGCGTGCTCGGAGTCGAGCATGCCTTCATCCATGTTGATGTCGATGATGTTGGCGCCACTGCGGACCTGCTGAAGGGCTACCGAGACCGCCTCGGCGTAGTCGCCCTCGGCGATGAGCCTTCTGAACTTGGCCGACCCGGTGATATTGGTTCGCTCGCCCACCATGATGAAGTTGGTCTCCGGGCTGATGACCAGAGGCTCGAGGCCGCTGAATCGAGGCAGGTGCGAGGTGTTCTCGCGACGAGGCCGAGGCGGGACATCGGCGACCGCGTCCGCGACCGCGCGAATGTGATCGGGGGTCGTTCCGCAGCAACCACCGATGAGATTGATCATGCCGTCGGCTGCGAAGCCACGCAGAAGCTCTGCCATTTCGTCGGGGGTCTGGTCGTAGCCGCCAAAGGCGTTCGGAAGGCCCGCGTTTGGGTAGCAATGGACGTAGCAGTCCGCGATGCCGGCCAGTTCCTTCAGGAACGGACGCATCTCTTCGGCGCCGAGGGAGCAGTTGATCCCGACCGCCAAGGGCCGCGCGTGCTCGATGGAGGTGTAGAACGCTTCGACGGTTTGACCTGAAAGCGTGCGACCACTCTTGTCGACGATCGTGACGGAGATGACGATCGGGAGTCGCACCTGCTTCTCGATGAAGACATCGTCGATGGCGCACAACGCTGCCTTGGCGTTGAGCGTATCGAAGATCGTTTCGACGAGGAGTAAGTCGCTTCCCCCGTCGATCAGCCCCCTCACCTGCTCCGCATACGCCTCGCGGGCTTCGTCGAAGGTGAGCGCGCGATATCCCGGATCGTTGACGTCGGGGCTGAGGCTGAGCGTCTTGTTGAGAGGACCGATCGCCCCGGCGACGAAGCACGGGCGATCGGCGCGGTTCGCTGTTGCTTCCTTTGCGAGCCGCGCTGCCGCAACGTTGAGGTCGTAGACGACCGACTGAAGATCGTAGTCAGCCTGCGAGAACGCGTTTGCGTTGAACGTGTTCGTTTCAACGATGTCCGCACCGGCGTCGAGATAGGCTTCGTGGATCCCGCGAATCACATCGGGACGAGTCAGCACCAGGAGATCGTTGTTGCCTTGCAGGCTGCTCGGGTGATCGGCAAAACGCTCGCCGCGGAAGTCCTCTTCCCCGAGGCCGGCCCTCTGGATCATCGTTCCCATCGCGCCGTCGAAAAAAACGATGCGTTGGTCGAGAAGCGCCCGGAGCCGCTCTGTGGTTGGGTCATCACTCATGGTCAGCACACCTCAATCTTAGGGTCTCGCGCTATGACCTGAAAATCAGGCCTACGCCCGTACAGGCAGCCGCACGTAGGTGATGCTGATATAATCCTGATGGGTTAAGGTACACTGCTGAGACTGGGACGCGTCGATGAATTCCGACAAATTGGCGTTTGGCACCGCATGGGTGCGCTTTCTCTTGGCGGCATGCGGGATCTGGCTGGCTCCGATGCTCTATCCGCCGATGAGCGCGCATCGCTGGGTCTTCGTCGCGTACGCAGGCGTCGCGCTCGTCGAGCAATTCTTGATCTGGCGCGACATTGGTGGGGCCTGGCGGCCGTTCCTCGGCGGCATCCTCGACATGGCGCTGCTGACCTTCATCGTGCAGCGCGTCGGATCGTCCCGAACGGTACTGGTCGCCCTCTACTTCGTCGCAGGTGTGGTGAACTCGCTGGTCGTGACGCCCAGGATGGGGGTTCTCCTCTCGAGCGTCGGTGCCGCGATGTACACGGCGGTCGTAATCGGGGAAGTGCGAGGCCTTCTGCCATTCGCCCCAGACGGACCAGCGTGGATGCAGTCGCAGCGTCCCGACGCCATCGAGGGTTTCTTCCAATCGTTCCTAGTGACGTTCCTGCTGGTGTTTGGAACCGCGATCGTCGCGAGCCTCGTTCGGAAGATCAACCAACGAGAGGTACAGCTCGTCGTCGCCAACGAACGCTTGGCCGAGCTGTCGCGGCAGGATCCGCTGACCAAGCTGTGGAACCGGCGACACATCTTGAGCCACATCGAGCAGGGTCTCGCGTGGCTCAACCGCGGCAGGCCGATGGCCGTCGTCATGATCGACCTCGACCAGTTCAAGCGTGTCAACGACCTGGAGGGGCACCTCGAAGGCGACCAAGTGCTGCAACGGGTCGCCGATGCCCTCCAGCGCTCCACGCGAGAGGTCGACGTAGCGGGCCGGTACGGCGGAGACGAGTTCGTCGTAGTGTTGGCCGATACGAATCAAGAGGAGGGGCGGGTCGCGGGAAACCGTTTCGTCGCCGCAATCCGCGAGGTCGGGATGAAGTTCGACGAGGCCAACCCTGTAACCGCCAGCGCGGGGCTGAGCATCGCCCGCCCTGGGGATACTGTTGCATCCGTCTTGAAGCGCGCCGACGATTTCGCATACTCAGCCAAGAGCAAGGGAGGCAACCGCCTCTGTGGCTGAGCTATGAACGACAAAGTCTTGATCGCGGGTTGCGGAGACGTGGGAAACGCCCTCGCAGCCCGGCTGCTGGCGGATGGCGCCGAAGTTTGGGGCGTGAGGCGCCGAGTCGAGGCGCTGGCCCCGGGTGTCACCCCGTGGCGCATCGACCTTCGCAACGCCGCTGAGCTCGGCGAACCCCCGGCGGCCTTCGACTACGTGTTCTACACGGCGAGCGCCGACCGTCGTGACGAGGCAGCGTACCGGGCGATCTACGTCGACGCGCTTCGCGACCTCCTCCGGACGCTCCGGGAGGCCGGCTCCCCACTTCGCCGCGTATTCTTCACGTCGAGCACGGCCGTGTACGGGCAGTCGAATGGTGAGTGGGTCGACGAGGGCTCGCCGACTGAGCCCTCGGGGTTCAACGGCCGCGTCTTGCTCGAGGCCGAGGCGATCATCGAAGGCGCACCCGAGTGCGGCATCAATCTCAGACTCTCGGGAATTTATGGCCCCGGACGAACGCGCTTGGTTCGGAAGGTCTGGGATGGCGAGGCGACAGCCACCGCTGGCTGGACCAACCGCATTCACGTGGACGATTGCGCTGCTGCTCTCCACCACTTGATGCGACTGGAGGACCCAGAGTCGCTCTACCTCGGCTCGGACGACGAACCTGCGACCACCGCCGAGGTCGTGGCTTGGATGAGTCGGAAGCTCGACGTGGCGGCGCCACCTCCGGGCGACAGTGCGCGCTTGAACAAACGCTGCCGGAACACACGGCTCAGCGAAACCGGGTTCCAATTTCGTTTCCCGAGCTTTCGGGAGGGCTACCCGGGCATCGTCCGCGCGTTCTTACGAGAAAACGCGGGCGGACACTGAGCAGTCAGCCCGTTCGGCGAATGATGTGAAACCCAAAGGGCGTCTCGACGACGCCGCTGGTGTCACCGACGTTCAACCCGAACGCAGCGTCTTCGAATGCCTTCACCATCTGACCGCGGCCAAAGCCTCCGAGATCGCCTCCCGCCTGTGCGGAGCCGCAATCCGAATGCGAGCGAGCCAGCGCGGTGAAATCGCCGCCGCCCTCGAGCTGCTGCGCGATATCGGCGATCTGCGACTCGGCCTCCTCTTTGCTGCGGGTCGCCCGGGAACGCTCGGACCCGGCGTACATGAGAAGGATGTGTGAAGCGTTGATCTGTTCTGCCATGTCGTCTCCCCTCGAAGTTCGCACCGTAGCAGAGTTAGGGGCGTCTACTCGGGCAAAATCGAACCGAGTCTAGGCTCAGCGAGCGCCCGGACCTTCGCGCGGTCGACCTTGCCCGAACGGTTGAGCGGCAACGCGTCGAGGACAGTGAAATCCTTGGGACGTTTGTGTGACGCAAGCTCAACGCCCATGCGGACAGGGATCGCGCTCGGATCGTAGAGGGCCTCATCGATCACGATGGCGGCGGCCACCCGCTGGCCCCAGTCCTCGTCGTCGACTCCAAACACGCAAGCCGCCACGACGCCGGGCACACTCTGTAGCCACGCTTCCACCTCTTGGGGCGCTACGTTCTCTCCGCCAGTCACGATCATGTCGTCGAGCCGACCGCGAACGACGAGCTGGCCGTCCGGAGCAAACTCCCCGAAGTCACCGGTTCGGAGCCAGCCATCGTCGGTCCAGGGCTCGTCGGCGGGCTGCATCCCGAGATAGCCCTGCATGAGGGTCTCTGCACGCACCTGGATCTCGCCCTCGTCGATGCGCACCTCAACCCCAGGGAGCGGGGCACCCGAGCCCGGCAGACCGGCCTGCGCGAGCGTTTGCGTCGCGACCTGCGAGCACGCCTCCGTGCAGCCATAGGTGGACAACACGGGAATCCCTTGCGAAACGGCGTGTTTCCTGAGCGATTCAGGAAAGGCAGCGCCACCAACCAACACCGCGCGCAGCGCTGGCACCGGGCGCCAGCACGGGTCCCCACTCGCCAACAGCCGGGCCAGCATGGTCGGAACAACGCTGAGCAGCGTCACGGCTTCGCGCTCCATTCTCCTTATGGTCTTCGCGGGATCGAAGGGCCCCGGATCGAGAACGACACAACGACGCGCGATCAAGCTTCGGGTCAGGATCGACAGACCGCCGACGTGCGCGGGAGGCATGCCCAGAAGCCATCGGTCCTGCGGCAACCATCCGAGGTTGGCCGCGTGCGCCGCTTCCGATGCTACGAACGCGCGGCGCGACAGCTTGGCCC
>JBATLA010000104.1:0-6715 GCA_049669945.1 Polyangiales bacterium
GACGTGGGGGTTCATGACTTCACTTTCTATCGTCGCCACGCTTTCGGAGCGCGGCGACGATATCGCGAACGTCTTGGGCCCGCTCGCGTGGAACGACGAGCAAAGCGTCACCCGAGTCGACCACGACTAAATCCTGCACGCCGACTAGGGCCACCAGCTTGCCTTTCGGTACCCAGGCGTAGTTTCCACTGGCGTCGATGGCGAGCCCGCCGTCCGGCAGCACGTTGCCGCGGTCATCCTGGGGCGAGAGCTCCCATGTGGAAGTCCAGCTGCCCAGGTCCGACCAGTCGAACGATCCGGGCACGACGCTGACCGCGTCGACCTTCTCCATGATGCCGTGGTCGATGCTGACCGCAGGAAGGCCCGAATAGGTTTCCGACACGAGGGCCGCTTCCGTGCCTTCCTTGGCGGCGGCGTCGTACCGCTGGAGTTGTTCGCCGAGCTCGGGGAGATGCAGGTTGATCGCTTCCAGGATGCGCGAAGCAAGGAAGAAGAACATGCCGCTGTTCCAAAGAAAGGATCCGCTCGCGACGAACTGCTCGGCGCGCTGCCGGTTTGGCTTCTCGACGAAGCGCCGTGCGCGAAACACGCCTGGGTCGAGCTCGCTGCCAACCTCGATGTAGCCGTAGCCTGTTTCGGCGCGCGTCGGTCGAATCCCGATCGTGACATAGTCCCCGTGGGTCGCCGCCTCGAGACCGCGCCGAAGAGTGTCGACGTAGGCGTCCGGGTCGCCGATGTAGTGATCCGCCGGAAGTATCGTCATCACCGCGTTCGGGTCCAAGCGCCGTACGTGTGTGGCTGCCCAGCCGATGCACGGTGCCGTGTTGCGACCGACGGGCTCAGCGAGGACTCGACTCGCGGCAAGCTCGGGCAGCTCGCGCTCGACCTGTTCGCGGAGCAGCTCCGACGTGACGACGAAAGTGCGCTCGGGTGGGATCAACGCCCACACTCGCTCGGCAGTTGCTCGCAGCAAGGACCGCGAGTCCGGGCCGAGTGAAAGGAACTGCTTTGGGCGGTCGCTCCGCGACAGCGGCCAGAATCTCGTGCCCGAGCCCCCCGCCATGATGATTGCGTATGCGTTGTCGTTGTCGGTCATGTGCCGGACGCAGTGCTAGCGGGTCGCGAGATAGAGGCCCAGAGGTACCAGATAGATCGCGAACGTCCATATGCGTCCGACGAGGATGATCTTACGGAGAATAACAAGTGCGACGTAGCCCGTCACCATCGCCGTCGCGCCACCGATCCAGGCCTCAGGCCCCAGCGAGCCTAGCCCGTCCGCGCCGTTGGCTTCGTAGAGGGCGGCGCCCAAAATGGCTGGCAGGGATATCAGGAAGGAGAACCGAAAAGACACGGCACCCTGAACGCCGAGTAGCATCGCGATGGCGATCGTGACGCCACTTCGGCTGACCCCCGGAAGAACCGCCATGCCTTGGGCGAGGCCCACGATCAACGCCTGTCGCCACGAGACCTCGTCCTGGTTCCCGCGTGCGAGGCTGCTGGCGATGAGGCACGCCGCAGAGATGAGGAATCCGTATCCGACGAGCTGGAGGTCTTCACTGAACGCCTCTGCTGCGTCCCGCAGCGTCCAACCGAGTACCCCGGTCACCAGGGTCGCGATCGCGATTCCGACCAGGGTCCTTCCGTCCGGCGTCGAGCGAAACCGACTCGGCTCCCGCAGCGCCGCAATGCCTTCCATGGCGAGCTCGGCGATGTCCCCGCGCAATAGAAGGATCGTCGCGAGCAGGGTGCCCAAGTGAAGAAGAATCACGAGTGCCAAGGAATTCTCGTGAATGTCGAAGAATTGGGCGCCGATGGCGACGTGGCCGCTGCTCGAAACCGGAAGAAACTCCGTGAGCCCCTGCAACACCCCCAGTGCGGCTGCCGTCAGCGCATCGATTCCGTTCGACAAAGTGCCAAGCCTTAGCCGCTGTCCCCCGCGACCGCAAGGGCCGATCAGCGTCTCGGCTCGCGTACCGCGCCGTGGCTGTTTCGTGCGGGTTCGACTAGGCTCTGCACGCTGTCTCAGGGAGGCTTGGAATGCGGCCCGGGTCGGCCTGATGGTGGTGGAGTTGCGTTTCGACGGCCAAAACTTGAAACCACTCATTCCGTTCGTTGCTACACCCCGCTAGGAGGACGGCGTTGGCCAAAGGCATCATGCAAGGCGCAGGGGCGGTCGCGAAGTCGCCCATCGGATTCGTGCGTGGCTTATCTTACGCGCTTCGCGGCGGGCGGTTCGTCTATTTCCAGCACCCGAAGCTCGTTCGCTATTGGGCCCTACCGATCTTGATTACGGGCGTCGCGCTCGCGTCCGTGTTCTACGGCGCCGGTACCCTGTATGACGATTTGGGCGGGGTAGTGTGGTCCTTGCTCCCCGAGAGCTGGAGCGAGGCGACCGGATTCCTCGGTTGGTTGGTGACGGCGCTGCGCTGGATGATCGAGCTCGTCGCCGGGCTGCTCATCACCTTGCTGGGTTTGGTGCTGGTCGTCGTCTTGTCGAGCGTGGTCGCCGCGCCGTTCAACGACGCATTGAGCGAAGCGGTCGAGCGCCTCTTGACGGGTGGCTCACCGCCACCTTTCTCGTTCAAGCGATTGCTCGGCGACATCGTGCGCACGATTCGGCTCGAGGTGGGGAAGGTGTTGCTATACACGCTGATCGTCGGGCCGATGTTTCTCGCCTCGTTCCTCCTCCCGGGCATTGGGCAAGTCATCTCGATCGTCGGCTTTGCGCTGACGGCGGTTTACCTCGGCGTCGACTACGTCGACTGGCCGGCAGCGAGGCGAGATTGGTCGGTTGGCGACCGCGTCGCGTTCACCAGAGGACAGCTCCCGGCGATGGCCGGATTCGGGACCGGGGTATGGGTCCTGTTGTTCATCCCGCTGGTGAACCTCTTCTTCATGCCGGCCGCGGTGGCGGGGGGGACGATGTTGTTCGTGGCGATGAACGAGAAGACAAGCGCTCGCGGCCCCGCAAGTCTTGAGAAGTGCTAGTGCCCTGTTCCCAAACGGTGACGTTCATGCTTTTTGTAGGGCAGGGCGGCCAGGTGCTACCTTGTTCGCTGGGGGATTTGCCATGCAACGTTCATCTTACGTGGCGTTTTTTACGGCCTTCGCGCTTCTCGTAGGCGCTGGGGTCTATGCGGACAGCGGGAAGGCCAGCAATCGTTCGCCGAGCGCGCTCGAGCAGTCCATGGGCGCGATCCAGTGGGGCTGGACGCCGAAGCAGGTGTATCGGCATCTCAAGAAGGATATCGAGGACCGATACCAGGAGCCGATTTCGAAAACCACGGACGCGATCGAAGAGGACCGGCTTCGCCACAAGATGGCTGAGGAGATTCGCGAGATCCGCGATTCCTTCTTCGAGTTCGACGGATCCGCGTCTGCGTACGATTCGGGCTACCTGAAAGGTGAGTTCACTCACAACAATGGTGAGTCGTTGCTCCGGGTTCGCACGAAGACCACGCAGGACTACTTCTTCTTCATCAACGACAAGTTGTGGAAGCGCTACCGCGCGTTCGACGCCTCGGTGTTCGAGGGCGCCAGCTTCGACGATTTCGGCAGAGCCCTCCAGCAGCGCTATGGCAAGGCCAAGAAGAAGAGCGGACCTCTCTATGCCGGCGGCGAATCAAAGCAGTGGTACGAGTGGCGAGAGCCCCGCGTGCTTGCGAAAGCGGTCGACAACAACGAGTTCTACGGATTCTACTGTCTAATCGTGGAGGACCCCAGGACCGTCGCCCAGCTCGGCAAGCTGCGCAAGAACCAGGCTTCGAAGACTGAGAGCGGTGAGGGCCTGGTCGAGATGGTGGGTGACGATGACGGCGGCGATCAGCACGCCGACATCGCCGACCGGATCACGGGCGAAATTCGTCGTCACGAGTCGGCGGACGTCGACGAGTCCGAGTAGCGCCGACGTAGGTGCGGGTGGGATTTACACCGCCCCCGATCCCTGGGTAATCTGAGGATCGCTCAGGAGGCGGTTTTGCGGTACCGGCTACGCTTTCATCTGCAGGAAGTCGACCTCCGCGGCGATGAAGTCGTCGTGGGGCGCGGATCCGTCTGTCATGTGACCATCGATGATCCGATGCTGTCCCGGCGGCATGCGCGCATCGACCTCAGTGCATCCGAGCCCGTGATCGAAGACCTACGAAGCCGCAACGGGACCCAGCTCAACGGGCGCCCGCTCCACGGCCGCGCCACGCTGCGAGACGGGGACCGCATTCGCATTGGGACCCAGGAGCTCGTGTTCTTGGTGCCGAGTCGGGCCAAGAAGAACTTCCGCACCACGTCGGGGCTCACCTTCTGCGTCGGATGCGCGGTTCCTTATCCGAGCTCGAGCCCCGAGTGCCCCCACTGCGGCGCCGTCGCAACTGTTCAGGGCGATGGGCCTCGGGCGCGCGACGTCGCGGCCACGGGCTGGACATTTCACCTACTATCGCAAGTCGTCGGACGCGCGATCGAGCAGGGCCGGCTCGCGGACGCCGAACGGATGTTGTCCCGCGGCGTTGCAGAGCTCGACGAGCAGCTGGCGGAACGCATCGAGGTCGAACCGGCAAGAATTATCGGGATCGCCGAGTGCGCAGCCCGCCTCGGTTGCGCGCTTCGCACCCCGCGGTGGCTGGAGATCAGCGCGAAACTCTACTGTCGCGCTGAAGTGCCTCCCTCGCTTGATCTGCTTGCCCTGCTCGACGAGCTTCCGAGGGACGCCCGGATCGATGATGCGGTGAGCGCGCTTCGGCGCGCTGGCCCCGAGACCCGTCAAGCGGGCTAGTACGCGGTCACGACCTGCTCGAGCCCCTCGAGTCGACGCAACAGGAACCTCTCGGATGCGCCGTAGTCTCCTGCGCGGTTGTGGACGACGTGCAGGTATGCGCGAAGGAACTCCGGCCGCGAGTAGTTGTTGTTGCGCACGAGGTTGTGCAGCGTCTCGATGGTTTCCGCTTCCATGAGGCGGCCGGTGGCAGTGTGAATCCGGAAGACCCAGTCGATCCATTTGGTGGCTTTGAGCCCTTGTGCGAGCTGAAGCGCGTAGCTCGTCGCGCCGGCGAACAGCACATCCGGGTTGTCCTTTTCAGAATCGCTCAAGGCGCGGTGGGCGAGCGCCCGTTCGAGGATGTTGTCTAGGTGCGGGAGTAGAATCCGCTCGGCTTCCTCGAAACGCCCCATGGCGATCGCCTTGCTTGCGATGCCTGCGATCACGTCCAGCGCCCGGGCCGTGCGCGTGTCTTCCGCGCCCCAAGCGTGGGAGGAGGAGTCCACGCCGCTGCTCGAGCCGACGAGGGTCTCGCCCGCAGCGGAGTTCAAGCGCCGTCCACACTCACCGCAGCGGCGTTTGGCCGATCCATTGATTGCGCCGCAGGTTTCGCACACGACGTATTCGGCGGTTTCGTTGTTACGTTCTCGAAGCCTCGCCGCGTCGATCATGACGAGCTCTTGTGAGCCGATGTACACACGGTCCATGTGCGCCAGGCGGCGCGGGGAGTTGATCCGAACGCCGTTGACCGCCACCCCGTTCCGGCTGCCGAGATCTTCGACCACCACTGCATCGGGCCCGACATGAAGCACGGCGTGCTTTCGGGAAACCAATCCGTCCGCCAACGCAAGATTGCATGACGAGCTTCGACCTATCGCGAATTCGCCGAGCGGCATCTCGAGATTGGTCGACTGATATCGCAGCCTGAACCTAGGCATTCCCCATCATCAATGTAGCAGTTGGGGGGCAGTGCCGTCGAATGAAGTGCAGCCCCCAACCGGCCGCACATGCAGTGAGAATCGCCTCAGAAGCTGGCGATTTCTTCGAGACCGGCCACCGAGCCGAGCCCTCTTTCGAGAGCGCCCTGCGTCTCGAGCGTCGCGTCCATCGAGCGACTCAGCTCCGCCAGATCTTTCCGGTAGGCGCTAAACGCGTTCTGCCGACGCCCGAGGACGCCTTGTGACTGATCCGGATTCGTCAGGATCACGTAGCTGCTGGCGTTCTGCCTGAGGTCCTGGCCCTGATAGAGCTCTTTTTCGAAGGGCTTGCTGCCCCGTGTGGCGCGAACCTTCAGTTTCTCCGTCCCGACGTCGGCCTCGGGCATGTCTACGTAGACCAGGCCGCAGCGAAAGCCACCTTCGCCGAGGGTCGGGACGCAGCCGGTCGGGCTGGTCGTGAGCGCGGTCTCGTCTTGCGCGGCTTCGGCGAGCTCGGCGCGCCGCGCTTCCGGGAGAGCTCGGCTCGCAACTGCATCGAACGCATCCCAAAGCTCGCCAACTTGGCGGGCATAGAGGAACAAGGAGTTCACCGTCTCACGATTGAACTTGGTGTAGTTCAGGCCTGCGAAGTCCGCGGCGGTAAAGGGCGTGGGCAGCGCGCGCAGTTGCTCGATGGCTTCGTAGTCGACGGAAGGACCCTCGCCGGGGCGTGACTTGGCGGAGCTCGCGGCGCGGTCGAGCAGTCGCTTCGCCTCGGTGACTTGGTCGCCGGCAGCGCGTACCGCTTGGTATACCGCGCGACCGTCTCGCACCGCGACGTTGTACTGCGTCCGGCGACTCATCACGGTCGTCGACAGGACGCCCAAGAACAAGCCCACCAACGCGGCTCCCGCGCCGCTCATCATCATCAGCTTGCGAACGCGTCGGTTCTTGCCTTCGTGTGCAGTGGCCACCGCCTGCTCGTCGACGACGATGCGAACTTCCCGCTGAGCACTCGCCCCTGTGGACGAACCTCCGAACGGCCCGGATC
>JBATLA010000105.1:0-1530 GCA_049669945.1 Polyangiales bacterium
GCGAGCTGCGCAGAGCGTGGTGTTGAACATCGCGGAGGCGCGGGGGAACAAGGATGGGAATGCGCGGTTGCGGTTCTCGACCGCGTGTGGGTCCGCCAAAGAGACTCGGGCGGCGCTCACGATTGCAAGTGAGTGGGGCTACATCGATGCGCGTAGGGTAGCGCCTCTCGACCGAGAGCTCGACGAAGTCTGCTCCATCACCTGGGTCCTCGGCCGAACCGGCTAACCCCCAAGACCGCGAGCTGGAACGGCGAAGCCCGGAGCCGAAGGCGCCGCCAAGCCCAAGCGAAGCAAGGAGCGCGGAGGCACCCTGCTCGCTCGCGTGAGAGTGATACTGGGACTACGGGTGGGCGGGTCGGATGTAAATGAACCTCCCGACGCCATTCGCTGACGCTGACGCTGACGCTGGCGCTGACGCTGACGCTGACGCTGAAAGAGAGTATGAAGCCCGCATGAAGATCGGCATCGTCCCAATCAACGTCGGCGGGCCCAAGACCGCCGAGCGCATGGTCGAGCTTGCGCAGCACGCCGAGGCGGCCGGCATCGAATCGGTTTGGACCTTCGAGCACGTCATGGTGCCGCTCGACTACGAGTCGCCGTATCCATACGACCGCTCTGGGAAGATGCCGATTCAACCCGAGGGGTGGTTCATCGATCCGCTGATCGCGCTGTCGCACGTCGCTGCGGCGACCAAGACGATCCGACTGGGTACTGGCGTGAACATCTTCCCGCAGACCAACCCACTGCTCTTCGCGAAGCAGGCGGCGTCCATCGATGTCCTGAGCGGTGGCCGGCTCACCCTCGGGCTCGGCATCGGCTGGCTCGCCGAGGAATATCAGGCGATGGGCACGCCGTTCGAGCGGCGCGGCGCGCGCTTCGACGACTACCTCGAAGCCGTAAAGAAAGTCTGGTCTGGCGAGGTCGTCGAGCACGAAAGCGACTTCCTCTCCTGGCACGGCTTCAAGAGCTACCCGACGCCGACCCAGAAGCCTCACCCACCGATCCTCATGGGCGGCACGACGACAAAGACCCTTCAGCGAGTCGTCGACATCGCCGATGGCTGGTACGCGCCGAGCGACTCCCAGCAGCTCTTGAATGAAAAGCTCAGCGAGCTTCGGCAGCTGGCGAACGCGGCCGGGCGCCCTTTCGACTCGCTCGACATTACGACGAGCTGGCGCACTGGCGCGCGTCCGGACGCCCTCCCCGAGTTCGAGGAGCTAGGAATCGATCGCGTGGTGGTTCTGCTCGGCGCGACCGGGGAATCCGACCCCAGGAAGGCGATCGACCTGATCGCCTCCCGGGCCGGACTCTAATGGGTCTGCACTTAGTTTATCAGGTTCCCGGTCACGCAAGTCGCCCAGGTGTCGAGCTGGGAGTCGCAAGCATCTCCGTCGCAGCCGTTGGCTGAATAGCAGTTGGTCAGTGCGTCGAGCTCGGAGGGGCAACTCTCGAGGATTCCATCCGGAATCTGACCGAAGCCGGAGTCACAAAACTGCTGGCAGTCAGCTTCACCACCGCCGCACACGGCAC
>JBATLA010000106.1:0-5118 GCA_049669945.1 Polyangiales bacterium
GCGCGGAGACGTCCGTCACCGTGCCAGAGCGCCATCGAGCCGAAGCATGGACCTCCGACGACGCCGCGCGCGAGATTGTGCGAGGGCGATTGCAAGCCTCGGGGCCCGTGACCGCCGAGCAGCTCGCGCGAACGCTGCGTCTCGATGGAGGCATGGTCGATGGCGCCCTCTCGGCACTCGAGGGCGAAGGCTTCGTGCTCCGAGGCACATTCACGCCAGGTTCGACGAACCTGGAGTGGTGTGAGCGGGGCCTGCTCGCCCGCATTCACCGCTATACGCTCAACCGGCTTCGAAAAGAGATCGAAGCCGTTCCCGCCGCAGACTATCTTCGCTTCCTCTTGGGCTGGCAGCACGCCGCGCCCGAGGCGCGCATGGAAGGGCCCGAAGGTCTAGCGGCAATCCTCGAGCAGCTCGAAGGCATGGAGGCGGGCGCCGCAGCGTGGGAAGCCGATGTGTTTCCAGTCCGCATGCGTGGCTACGACCCGAGCTGGCTCGATCAACTGTGCATCTCGGGACGCATGACGTGGAGCCGACGCACGCCTCCCGCCGGACGCGCATCGAGCCCAATCCGAACCAGCCCCATCGCGTTCGCCCGGCGAGCGCAGGCGCCGACCTGGCGTTTTCGTTCGATTGGGGAGGAGCCAGTGTCGAGCGATGCGGGACTCGCGCTCGGCGCGCTGCGGCGATCGGGCGCGAGCTTCTTCGACGACGTGGTCCGAGACACGGGATTGCTTCCGACCCGGGCCGAATGCGCGCTTGGAGAGCTCGTGTCGCTCGGCCTCGTAACAGCCGACGGTTTCACCGGCCTCCGCGCGCTCCTTGCGCCGGACGCGAAGCGTCAACGGAGGGGCCGACGCGCAGTGGCGGCGTACAGCATGGAAGCAGCCGGGCGCTGGTCGGTATTGCCGGAAGCCTCCGAAGAGCATGACATCGAGAGCATCGCTTGGACGCTCCTTCGCCGGTGGGGCGTGGTCTTTCGGCGCGTGCTCGACCGCGAAGGCGACCTACCCCCTTGGTACATGCTTCTACGCGTCTACCGGCGTCTCGAAGCGCGGGGCCTCATCCGAGGCGGCCGCTTCGTCGCCGGCTTCGGGGGCGAGCAATACGCTATCCCCGAAGCCGTGACCGCCCTGCGCAAGGCCCGCCGAGCGGCAAAGACAGGTCAGCTGATTTCCGTCAGCGCGGCCGACCCACTCAATCTCGTGGGCATCATCACCCCAGGCCATCGGGTCCCGGCGACACCCAAGAACCGCATCCTATTCCGCGACGGTGTGCCGATCGCATTTCGCGAAGGCAGCGAAACGCACTTCGTCGAAGAGCCCGCAGAGGAGCGTTGGGCGCTGACGAAGGCGCTCAGCAGGCAGCCCATGCCGCGCGCCGTCAAAGCGTACCTGGGCAGCCGACCCTGAACGCTGACGCTGGCGCCGACTAGTGCGGCGTCAGTGACACCAAGGTGCCGGAGGTCGGCCATGGCTCGTCTACGTGCACGAACTCGACCTTGCCGTCGTCTGTTACGGCAAAGAGTGGCACCGAGTCGGGACCGAGCCGCTCTCGAACATCCTCGAGTGTGGACGTCTCTTCGAGCGAAACCGTCGTCGTAGCCGCACCGGCTTTTGCGAGGGCATCGAGCTTGTCGAAGGTGGCGCCGGCAGCGACATGTGGCGCTTGGAGCTCGCTCGCATAGTTCGGCAGGGGTCGCCCGAGATCGGTGCTTGGCCGGATCTGGTGAACGTTCGATGCCCCAAAGAGCTTCTCGAAGTGAGCGACGGCCAACATGTTGACGTCGTCGTTCGGGGTCAGTGCGACGAAACGTCCGATCCCGTCGAGGTCGAGGTCACGCAACAGGCGGCGCGAGAGCATTTCGCCCTTGGCCGCTCGAAGCCCGAGCCTACGCGCCTCGTTGACTTTCGCAGCGTCCGAATCGACCACCAAGACTTGGACCCCCTGTTGCTTCAGTGCCTGGCCAAAGACGCGACCCACGCGATCGGCGCCGAGGATCAGCACGCCTTGCGGCCGTTCCTGCGCGAGCCCGAGCCATTTGACGAGAGGAACCGCGGAAAGGCCCGAGACGAGAACCGTGAGCGCGATGACCGCGAACGTGACCGGCATCAGGATGGACGCCTCCTGGTACCCCGCATCGACCAGCTCGAGGGCGAACAGAGACGAGACGGCCGCAGCAACTACGCCCCTCGGCGCCATGGCACCAATGAAGACTCGTTCTTTGCCCGAAAGACCGGATCGCGCCGTCGACAGTGCGACAGAAAGAGGGCGGGCAAGGAAGATGACTACCGCGACGAAGCCGAGGACGGAGAGCGGCAGGCCGGTCACGTCGGTGAGCTCCATCCGCGCGGTCAGAAGAATGAAGAGCATCGAAATGAGTAGGATACGAGCGTGCTCGGTGAACTCGAGGCTCGGCTCCATATCGACCTTCTTCTGCGACGCAAGCGCGATCCCCATGATCGTGACGGCGAGAAGCCCCGATTCTGCCTGGATGTGATTTGCGATCGCGTACACGACCAGCGCGAACGGAAGGACGACGGCGTTGTGAAGGAACTGTGGCAAGAGACCGCGTTCACGGACTTTGACGAACAGAAACGCAGCGGCGAACCCGAGAGCCCCGCTCAGCAAGGCGGCCTTGAGGACGCCAATGCTCACGACCGAAAACGCCCGCTCAACCTCCTCCGCCTTGATCCCTTGAAATACGAGGACTGCGAGGATGGCGCCGATCGGATCATTGATGATGCCCTCGAGCTTCAAGACGGAGCTGACCGAGCCTCGCGGGCGAGCGTGCCTCAACAGGGGTCCGATGACAGTAGGTCCGGTCACCACCAAGATCGCCCCGAGAAGAAGCGCGAGCTCGATCCTCAGCCCGAGGAGATAGTGCGCAGCAAGACAGAGCACGCCCCAGGTGACGGGAATGCCAATGACAATGAGGCGTCGAACCGGCTTTGCGACCCCACGGATCTCTTCCCAGCTCGCCGTAAGCCCTCCTTCGAAAAGCACGACCGCCGCCGCCAGCGAAACGAATGGAAAAGTCAGCGCCCCGAGCACTTCGTCGGGTCTAAAAAGGCCCGTCACTGGACCGGCAACGAAACCGACCGCGAGGAGGACTAGAATCGAGGGGATCCTCAGCCGCCACGCAAGCCAGAGCGACCCCGAGCCGAGCGCCACGAGGATGACGATTCCATTCATGGTTTCGTGGTGCATGGGCTATTCCCCCGACTCGCCGGCTGCTTTGCAGGACATGACACGAAGACGTACAACGGTTGGCATGATTCCGGAAGACATCGATCTCGAGGAGCTCAGGCGCAAGCTGTCGGCGCGATTCAGCGGGACGGCCCCTGCCGGGTATGTCCGCGGAAAGGGTGATCTAAGGGCTGCCGTGCTCACGCTGCTGGATTGCTCCGCGCTCGAGGCAGAGCAGCTCGTCGATACGATGGAAGGACGCGGGCTGATTCGATACGAGGGAGATCGCCAAGAGGAAGTCGACCAACTCGAGCGGCATTGGGACCTAGGGCAAGGCTGACGGGGATCGCCGCGCAGATGATCCTCGTAGGGCTCGGCGAAGCATTTCCAAACTGGCTCGACGCAGCGTCTCCGCTCACGGACGACGTCCAGGGCCAAACGAACCGATGAGTCTCGTGATTGCAGGCCGCGGCTAGCGCCGGAGGCGCGCGCGTCCGCTTACGCTGAGCTTGTCGACGACGCGCTCCACACCATCCTGATTGGAGACCAGTTGCTTGATCTGTTCGCGAATCGCAGCCCTCGGCACACGGCCTGAGAGAACGGCGACGTTCCCAAATACGGCGAGATGGATCGGAATGTCGGGGTACCTGGTTCGCAACGATGCCCGGACGCGGCGGGCGAGTATCTTGTCTTGCTTCTTGCCCTTCTCAGAGACGACGAGGTAGTCATGCACCCGTCGAACGCCGCGCACCTGACGCAGGAGCTCGAGCGCCCGCGACGCCTCGCGTTTGTCCCGCACCGATCCAGTGATGGTGGCCTCACCAGCTCGCACCGCGACGGCCAAGGTCGAGGCCTCGACTGAGGAAGCATGACGCAGGACCTCACGAATCGCCTTCGCCGTCGCCCTATCCTCCTGCGCTTGCCCAGTGATCTCGACGCCCTCGGCGATCACGTCGTCAACGCCGGGGATCTCCGCAATAATCTGCCGCGCGAGCTCGAGCTGCCAGAGAGCGTCGAGACTCCCCTTGAGAATCACGAACCGATGAGACGCCTCCACCCCGAAGTCGGCTCCGAAGGGAACGGCGTCGGCATTCAAGTGGGCTCGCGCGGTCTCCTCGAGCGCGATTTCGGCCGGGGATTTGGACCGCCCCCAGCCCCCCAGCTCGGGCGCACTGAGCCGAAACACCGTACGCTTCAGGGCCTGAGCATCGACGGGCCATTCGAAAACCGCCTCGACGCCGTTCTGGTAGAGGCTTCCCACCGTGCGCGTGGGCAACGGACCTTCCATCACGACGAAAACCGGCACTCCTCGGTCGTTGGTCTTGTTGCGCTGCGCAAAAGTGAGCACCGAGACGCTCGGGATCGGTGGAACGATGAGTAGCGCCTTGGTGAGCTCGTTGACGGCAGCGCTGGCATCTTCCGGCGTTCCCACTCGCCTGCACTGAACGCCAAGGCTTCGAACCGAGCGCACGATACGGGCGGACAGGTCGTTCTGGCCGAGAACTAGGACATGAGGACGACCCGACAGCTTCGGCGCCGGCGGCTTCCGCCGGGTGCTTTGGGACGATGCACGGGGCCTGCGTCGTGGCCTGGCTTTGCGTATGCGGATGCGTGCGCCGGTTCTCACGATGCCTCCTTTGCGGGGAGCGCGTCCGCCAGTGGCTTTCCTCCCCGAATTCCGAAGTCCAGCGTGCGTATTGGGAATGGAATGACGATGTCGTTGTCGGAGAACGCCTTCTTTATCGCGAGAACGGCTTCACTCCGCGCGTCGAGAAAGTCAGGATGCTTCTCATAGTCTACCCAGAATCTTCCCACCAAGTCGATCGCGCTGCTCCCGAAGCCCGTGAAGAATACCTCGACCTCCCGTGAGCGGTCGCGCGGCTCGATCGCCGCGAGCGTGTCTGTGACGACCCGCTTCACTTCGTCGAGGTC
>JBATLA010000107.1:0-9524 GCA_049669945.1 Polyangiales bacterium
TTGTCCATACTCATGTTCATGCACGAATGAGGAAGGTCCCGATCAAGACGGTGTAGATGACCGCGAATGCGACAAAGACCAGCGGAGGGAAGAAGAAGTGGCGCCCGAGCCGGTACTTGTTGAGCAAATTGGCCGTTGCTGTGGCGAGGATCAAACCGAACACGCCGCAAACCAGGAGTGGGGGCAAGTAGACCCCGCCGATGGCAAACTCATTCGGTATCAGGTCGAACACCCGGCCACTATTCCATAGGATCGCTGATTGTCACCGGTTAAACTGGTAGCGAAAGACTCGGTGAACGCCAGATCGTCGGAGACCGTTCATTCGAAACGCTCTTCTCTCCACTCGGCCCAGTCGACCGCGCGAGCCTGTTTCGCGTAGACTAGGCCGGCGCGGGCCACACCCCGATACGTTCCGAGGAGCCGATAGAAACTCCTGCCCTCTGCATCAGAGATCTCAGCGCGTCCGGAGTGAGTGAACAGCTCCTCGATGCGGGGGTTGAGCTCGGCAACGTGCCGCGAGAGCCGCTCCATCAGCTCAGGTCGTGGATCCGCTTCAGGGACTTCCGACCACTGGTGAAATGCCTGATCGACGACAGCCCGCCATTCGCGAACACTATCGCCAAGTTCGCCTGCCAGGACCTTGGCCGCAGACGCACTCCGACCATCCAGCAAGTCGTCGATCCGGTACGCGAGCAACTGGAGGGCCTCGAGGAGGCCAGCCACCTGCTCAGGACTGTTGTTCGGGAACGCTTTGGCATCGATGCGCGTGGCCCAGACGCGCATTTTTGCTGGAAGTGTTCGAAGAACGTTTCGGTAATAGGCTTCCCGAACCTGTCCCACGAGCGACGCGGGCGGCTGCAAATGGGACAAGAGGAACTCACAGCTTCGAAAGAAGCGCTGCGTCTGACCAAGCAATGCCTTCTCGGGTCGCGGTGATCCGACCATGTAGGTCAATGCGAAGGTCACCACGATCCCCATCATCGTGTACAGGTAGCTGTTCGCCATGATCGCAAAATCGTAGCTCTGCTCGTTGCTGATCCCGAACATGATGAGCATCGACAGCAGCAAGGGCATCCGGCCGGCCGCGAAGTAGTAGTCAGTCAGAAACGTGAACGCGAAAAGAAGCGCGGCGAGCTGAACGAAGCCAGACAAGTGAGGCATGATGAACACGTAGACCCCCATGCCGACGAGGAACGCGTATCCCATCAAACGCAGAGGAAAGAACCTCACATGCGGCATCCGCATGGCCGCAAGAGCGAGGGTCGGGACGAACTGAACCCAGGCGACGTGACCAGGCGGGTTGATGTAGATCCAGATCAACGCCGACACCCACACGGAAGCGACGACGAAGACCGCAGCGACCAATTGGTCTCGGTCGATCGGCCGCAAGCCCGCCGGACCACGAAGCGGTTTGGCCGATGGAGGCGCCTCCCCCGCGACTACCTGTCGCGCGCCCACGATGTCCCCAACGGAGTCGACCATCTTTCGGGTCTGCGCGTCGAGCTGTTCAAGCTCAGTTCTCGCGACTTCCACTGCTGCTCTTTGGAAGTGGTCCAGTTGTCCAATTGCCCGCGGGTCGAGCTCGAGGGAAACATCTCGGCAAGATCGTGCAGATGGCTTGCCGGCCAGCAGGCTTCGCGCTTCGGCGAAACGTGCACCGAGCTCGGCAGACAGGTCCGTGAGACCGGGCAGAACCGCGTCCATGTCGATCTGCTCCAGATCCTCCGCGCCCAAGCGAAGGCGATTCGCTATGTGCATGAACTTCAGCAGGGCTTGCTGCAGAGCCAACCAAGATCGACGAACGACGCGGACTTCGTAGGTCTCGCTTGCCGCGACATTGATGAGCGAGCCGACTTGGGCGACGAGCTGAGCCTCTTGCGCCAGAAGCTCCGGGGACGAGCCTGTCCCGTCGCGGCGTGAGATCAGCTCTAAACCGTGCTGGGCGATCTGACGCTGGACGTCCAACAAGGCGTCCGTGGCCGACTTCAGCACGCCGAGGTTGGTCACCGGCCACAAGAGGGACGAGATCACCGCCCAAACGCCGATGCCGATCAACGTTTCCATCGTGCGATACGCCGCAAACTCGAACGCGTGCCCCGGCTGCTGCGGCCCTGCAGTGATGATCATCACGGTGACGAATCCGGCGACGTACCAGAGGTAGTCGTTCTCGCCCTTCATCTTGTACGCGAAGTATCCCAGCACCGGAGATACGCCGACGAAGAGCATCCAGCGGTCTTGTGGGAACAGGGCCAGGAGCACGAGGCTCGAAAAGAACGCCAGGAAGGTTCCAATGGCGCGCAGCAGGCCCTTGTAGAGAGACTGCCCTTCGCCAGGCTGGCTGATGACTGCGACCGCGATTGCCGCCCAGGTCGGACTCATCCAGGAGAATTTCAATGCCAGCCAATAGGTCACGACGATGGCAAGGCCGACCTTGATCGCTTCTTTGGCCTTGCCCGACAGCGCGAACGCTCGCCTGCCCTGCTCTATTGAGCCCGCTGTAGTTGTAGCAGCCATCTGCCCGGGTGAGGTTAGCCTACGTGGACCGTCCAGTCCTCGTCTACCCGGACTTTGTCTCCGGTCTCGACCGCGTCGAGGAAGTCCTCTCCCAACAAGTCCACCGCACCGACCGAGGCCGTCATCGCGCTGAGCATCGTGCACGGCGCATGGCGGCTCGGTGGGATTGAGCACCGCGCCTACGGCTGCATCTCAAAGGAAGCGCATTGGGTGCGGGGTGGACCTTCGCAGAAAGGGAAACTTGCAGCAACGAGGCTTTGGTTTCTGCTATCCCTTCCAAGCGCACCTGACGCCTGTCTCGATCATGGAAATGAGCAATCGCTGGAATCGGTTTGTCTACTGGCTTTGGTCGCCCGTCTACGATGCAGTCCTCAAGCGCCTCTTTAGTCCAGGCCGCCGGAGAGCAATGGGGCTCGTCGAGTTGCGCGCCGGGGAGCGGGTGTGCCTGGTTGGCGTCGGTACGGGCACGGACCTGCTGCACCTTCCCGAGCGTGTGGACTGCGTGGGAGTCGACTTGAGCGAAGCGATGCTCGCGCAGGCGGAACAGAAGCTTCCCATTCCGGGATGCCAGATCGAGCTCCGCATCGGAGATGCGCAAGCGCTCCCGCTCGATGACGAAGCATTTGATGTCGTCATTCTGAGCTTGATCCTGAGCGTCGTTCCGGATCCGCATCGCTGCATGGCGGAGGCGATTCGCGTGCTACGGCCTGGCGGCCGAATCGTGGTGTTCGACAAGTTCCTGCAAGACGGAAGCATGCCCACTTGGGGACGCAGGCTCTCGAACCTGTTCACCACGCTGCTCGGCACCGACATCAACAGGCGCCTGGGCGACATCATCTCGGGACTGCCGTGCGAAATCCTGCACGACGAGCCAAGCATTCTCGGAGGGATGTACCGCGTGATCCTCCTCCGGCGAGCCTGAAGCGCGTATGGAGTCAGATCTCGACCCGTGCCCATGGCTGAGATCGTGCAAAGCTTCGCCCGAATCATGGCTAGAACCTCTGCTCTCCTGCTTGCCTTCGTTGCGCTGACCGCCTGCGCGTCCAGCGGCAGCCCCCCCGCTTCCGACCCTGGCGAGGTCACCGAAGAGACGCCGCTCCTCGCCGGCGATGGCACTCTGGCCGCACATGGTTGGGCGCGCGGGCCGCTCATGCAGTACGACCGCGGCCTCGTTCAAGCGGAGCGCGCGGATCAGCTACGGGAGTGGGAGTACTACGCGGTGTTCGCACCGAACTTCGCAATTGGGCTCACGCTTGCCGACCTCGGCTTGTTGTCGTTCGGTCTCTTGACGCTCGAGGACTACGAGACAGGTGACATTCACGACGCGATGTTGCTTGGCGACGCCGGGGCCCTGGACTTCCCTTTCACGCCGTTCGAGAACACGCTGTTCGAGACGGCGCTTGGGAGCGTCGAGTATCGATTCGAGGGCGACCACCGAACCATCACGGTGTTGGCGGGCGCGCCGGGCAGCGACGAGCGGATGGAAGCCCGCGTGCGCCTTGCCGACAGCGAAGCCGTGCAGAGCATCGCGGTCTCTCACCTCTTCGACGAACCGGGGGAGTTCTTCTACGAGAACAAGCGCGTGAGCATGCCGGCGACCGGCACCGTATTGGTCGGCGAGACGAGCTACGACTTCGGCGATGGTGAATCGTTTGGCGTGCTCGATTGGGGCCGAGGCGTCTGGCCCGACGACGTTCGCTGGGAGTGGGGCCACTTCGCCGGCGTGACCGACGGACACATGGTTGGCATCAACATGGGCACGGTAAACGGAGACGATACCCCTGGCTCGGCTGACGCGGTCATCGTCGACGGTGTCCTCCACAAGCTTCCCGAAAGTCAGTGGAAATACGACCTCGAAGACTTGTTGGCGCCGTGGCTTTTCACCAGCGAGGACGGGCGCATCAACTTGACCCTCACCCCCGACTTCGATGACTCGACGGTTCTCGCCCTCGGCCCACCGCTCACGCTTACCCGCTGGAAGGTGCACGGCGTGATTGAAGGCACCATCGGCCTGGACGACGGCTCGACCCTTCAAGTCCAAGAGGTCCGCGGCGCCGCCGAATACGTCGAAATCATCTGGTAAGTTTTTCGAGCGCCGCGACGAACACGTCCGGAGCCTGCGCGCCGGGGATCAAGTAGCGCCGGTCGAGAATGAATGACGGCACCGCTTGGATGCCCTTGCCCAACCAGAAGCGCTGGTGCTCGCGGACATCGGCCGCGTATCGGCCGTCTTCGAGCAGAGCGGCCGCTTCCGACTCGTCGAGCCCTACCCGGCCTGCGACCTCGGCCAGCACCTTCTCATCACCGACGTTCTCTTCGCGGGAGAAGTAGCTTTCGAACAAGGCCATCTCGAGCTCGGATTGCCTCCCCTGCTGTTGGGCCCACTTCAGCAACTGATGCGCGAGGAACGTATTGTAGATGCGCTGGCCTTCGTAGAAGTTGAACGAGAAGCCGAGCGACTCGCCGATCCCGGCAAGACGGTCGCGCGCCGCGTCGCTTTGCTGGCGGTTGGTGCCGTACTTCTGCCCCATGTGCTCTCGCAGCTCTTGGCCTTCCGGCGGCATCGCCGGGTTGAGCTCGAAGGGGTGCCAGTGGATCTCGGCTTCGACTTCGCCGTCGAGCCGAGACAGCGCCTCCTGCAGCTGCTTGAAACCGATGATGCACCAGGGGCACACCACGTCCGAGACGATATCGATGCGGATCTTGGCCGGCGAAGCGCTCATGACCCTTGTATGGCGCATGAGCGCCGGCGTTTCACGTAGCCGGGTCGGCTAGTCCCCGAGGCTGCCGCGCCGATCGTTGTGTGTTAGAGGCTCACCCCGATGCGCATGTCCCCCTCTGAACCATCATCGATGCACCAGCGAGTGGACTCCTTGGTCGGGCGGGATTCATTCCTCGAGCCGTACCGCTCGGTCCTCCTCCGGCGCCTACAACGAGCCGAGGCCCTGAAGCGCGAGATCACCGGAGGGAGCATGAACCTCGCGGAGTTCGCGTCGGGCCACGAGTATTTCGGCCTGCACCTCCGGGATGGTCGATGGGTGCTCCGCGAGTGGGCGCCCAACGCGAGCTCGGTACACCTCAAGGGAGCGTTCTCCAACTGGAAGGCGGCGCCAGACTACGCGCTCAGACGCACGGGCGACAACGGGGTCTGGGAGCTCGAGCTTCCCGAGCACACCTTGCGCCATGAAGACCACTATCGCCTGGAGGTCTCGTGGCCGGGTGGACATGGTGACCGCTTGCCCGCTTGGGTGCGTCGCGTGGTCCGCGAAGACAGGGTCGAGAGTTTCAACGCGCAGGTTTGGCGCCCTGCGGCCCAATACGCGTGGCGCAAGCCGAGGCCGGCGCGGCCGGATGGTCCACTGCTGATCTACGAAGCGCACGTCGGCATGGCCCAAGAGGAGCCCAAAGTCGGCACGTACGAGGAGTTTCGGCTGAACGTCCTCCCGCGCATTCGTGACGCGGGCTATCAGGCCATCCAGATCATGGCGCTTGCCGAGCACCCTTACTACGCGTCGTTCGGCTACCAGGTCTCGAGCTTCTTCGCGTGCTCCTCGCGCTTCGGGACGCCGGAGGAGCTCAAGGCGCTCGTCGATGACGCGCACGGCATGGGGTTGCTCGTCTTCATGGATCTCGTTCACTCCCACGCCGCGCGAAACGAGGTCGAAGGGATCGCCAGCCAGGACGGCTCGCCAAGCCTCTACTTCCACGAAGGTGCGCGCGGCGAGCACCCCGCCTGGGCGTCCCGCTGCTTCGACTACGGCAAACCTCAGGTCCTTCACTTCCTTCTGTCGAACTGCCGGTTCTGGATGGACGAGTACCGGTTCGATGGATTTCGTTTCGATGGCGTGACGAGCATGCTCTACCTCGACCACGGGCTCGCGCGGGTCTTCACGAGCTACGAGGACTACTTCGGCGACGACGTCGACGAAGACGCCCTGAGCTATCTGACACTCGCGAACGAGCTCGTGCATTCACTCAACCCGCAAGCGGTCACGATCGCAGAGGATGTGTCGGGCTTTCCCTCGCTCGCGCTCCCCCAGAGCGAGGGCGGCGCCGGGTTCGACTACCGTTTTTCGATGGGTGTGGCCGACCATTGGATCGAGATGACCAAGGACATCCCGGACGAGCTCTGGTCGATGGGCAAGCTCTGGCACGAGCTCACGAATCGACGGCGGGGCGAGGCAACCATCAGCTACGCGGAGTCCCACGACCAAGCCCTCGTCGGGGATCAAACGCTCATCTTTCGACTCATTGCCTCGCGGATCTACGATCGCATGTCCGTCGAGACCGAGGACGCCACGGTCGAACGTGGGATCGCGCTCCACAAGATGATCCGCTTGGCGACGCTTGCGACAGCGGGCGACGGCTACCTGTCCTTCATGGGCAACGAGCTTGGCCATCCGGAATGGATCGACTTCCCGCGCGAAGGAAACCACTGGTCGTACGCGTTCGCCCGCCGTCAGTGGAGCCTCGCCGACGACCCCACGCTTCGGTATCACCACCTTGCCGCCTTCGACCGCGCGCTGATGGAGCTCGCCAAGACCACGGGCGTCCCGGACGGCCAAGACGAGCTGCTCCTGCTCTGCGACGAGGACGCCAAGGTGCTCGCCTGGTGGCGCGCCGGCTTGGTGTTCGCGCTGAACTTCCACCCGACCCGCTCTCATACCGACTTCCGGATTCCGGCGGCTCCTGGCTCGTACCGCGCCGTGCTCGACAGCGACCTCGGCGCGTACGGTGGTTTCGACCGGCAGGACCCAAATGTCGTTCATTTCACGATGAGCGACGCCATCGAGCGCCACCACCTGAGCCTCTATCTGCCAGCTCGCACGGCTCTGGTGCTCGCTCCGGACCGCGAGGACGAGCGGTGAACCTACCCGCGCACGATTGGCGTCCCGAACAGGCGCGCAAATCGCTCGAACGCCTCCTGCCCGAGCTCGAGGAGATGTACGCCAGCGAGCTCGAAGCGGTGACGTTCGACTGGAGCCGCTTCAAGAACCGTCTCAATCGCGAGTGGGAGCGACTCTTTGGCTACCTGCACGAGCTCTATGGCTGGCAGTACGACTTCCACTACACCCTCGAGCGCATCCTTCGCGCGCTGGTCCGCTCCTGGCTCGAGCGCCCCGAAGCGCTCCGTCGCCTCGACGAACGACGCGAAGCCGATCCCGAGTGGTTCCAGTCGCAGGACATGGTCGGCGTCGTTCTCTACGTCGACCTCTTCAGCGACCATCTCACGAAGCTCAAGGAGAACATCCCCTACTTCAAGAAGCTCGGCCTGACGTACTTGCACCTCATGCCGCTGTTCGCGACCCCACACGGCGAAAACGATGGCGGCTACGCCGTGAGCGACTACCGCTCCATCAACCCAGATCTCGGCACCATGGAGGAGCTCGAAGAGCTCGCCGATGCGCTCCGCGAGGAGGGGGTCAGCTTGGTCCTCGACCTGGTGTTCAACCACACCTCGAACGAACACCAGTGGGCGCTACGCGCGAAGTCGGGCGACCCGGACTTCATGGCGTACTATTTCACCTTCCCCGACCGAGAGCTGCCGGATCAATTCCAACGCTACCTCCGGGACATCTTCCCGGAAGTGCGCCGCGGGAGTTTCACCTGGTGCGACGAGCTGGAACGCTGGGTCTGGACCACGTTCAACAGCTACCAGTGGGATCTGAACTACGCCAACGCGGAGGTCTTCAGCGCGATGGCAGAGGAGATGCTGTTCTTGGCGAATCGTGGCGTCGAGGTTCTCAGGCTCGATGCGGTGGCCTTCCTCTGGAAGCGGCTCGGCACCGACTGCGAGAACCAACCCGAAGCGCACACCATCATTCGCGCGTTCAACGCAATGGCGCGCATCGTCGCGCCGGCTCTGCTGTTCAAGTCGGAGGCAATCGTGCACCCGAACGAGGTGATTCGCTACGTTCACCCCGAGGAGTGTCAGCTTTCGTACAACCCCCTGCTCATGGCGCTCCTTTGGGAGGCGTTGGCCACGCAGGACATCCGGTTGTTGGAACACTCGATGCGCACCCGCTATCGGCTCCCAACCGGTTGTGCATGGGTGAACTACTTGCGCTGCCACGACGATATCGGTTGGACGTTCGATGACGACGACGCCCGAAGCGTGGGCATCGAACCCGCGGGCCATCGTCGTTTCTTGAATCAGTTCTACTCGGGGGAGTTCCCGGGGTCGTACGCCCGCGGGAAGAAGTTCCAGGAGGATGTAAGTGGTGACGCTCGCATCGCCGGCACCCTATCCTCGCTCGCCGGCCTCGAAGAAGCGCTCGAGCGCGAGGACAGTGAGCTCATCGAGCGTGCGGTGCGGCGCATCACGCTGCTCATGGGCATTCAGGTGAGCATCGGAGGCTTCCCCCTGCTCTACGCCGGTGACGAGTACGGCATGATCAACGACTACACCTACCTTCACGACCCGCGGAAGGTGAACGACAGTAGGTGGGTGCATCGCTGCCGCAAGCGCTGGGAGGCCAAGGAAGACCTGGCCGACGCCGACACGATCGAATGGCGGTTCTTCCGAGAGACGGTGAAGCTCTTCACACTGCGAAAGCAGTTGCCCGCGCTCTACGACGGCGGCATGGAGGTCGTCGATTCCGGCAACCGCCACGTCTTCGCATACCTTCGCGCACACGCCGACCATCGTCTCCTCGTGGCCGCGAACTTCTCGGAGACACCACAGCGGGTCGACGGCAGGCTCCTGGACGCATGGATCGCGAACGACGAACCGCTCGACCTGCTGTCCGGGAAGCGGGTCCCCATCGCGGACGGGCTCGTTATCGACCATCACTCGGCGGTGTGGCTCGACGGCGCTGGTCCCGGTACGGAGCGCTAGTCTTGCACGGGGCTTGGCAGATGCCGTAGGCTCGATAGCGTAACCTTAATGAGCACCCGGACAGCACATGCCTTCCACATTGACCCCCATCTTACTCAGCTTTGTTCTACTACTCGCCGCGTGTAGCGACGGAGCTGGCGGCTCCGGAGGAGTCGGAGGCGGCGCTGGAGAT
>JBATLA010000108.1:0-2586 GCA_049669945.1 Polyangiales bacterium
AACCTCGACCGTCCAGCTATCGACGCAATCCATGAAATCGTCGTCGGAGACCTCGATGCGGATCACCTGGCGGCCCGGTACGGCGCACGTGTACTTGGTGACCGGACTGGTGGGATTCGAGACTGGCCCACCGGATGCAGACCAACGGTACGAGACGGAGTCCTTTTCGGCGTCGGCGCCTTCCGCAGAGAGGTCGATGGAGTAGCCGATCGTCGTTTGCAATGGCGATACGATTGCCTTCTCGAGATGGGCACACACGTTGAGCTTTCCGTTCACGCGGACGCTTCCGAATTGCTCCCTCGGCTTGCAGTTGATCATCACGCCGACTTCGGTCACCGCCCCCGCAACGATATCGAAGGGCGCGGAGCCCTCACACGAGGTACCGTCATCGGCAATCGCGCGAAGGTCCACGAGGTAGCCGAAGCCCGGCGTGAGCCCAAAGACCTCGACCGACGCCGTCGCACCGGGGGCGCTCGTGTCGATGAAGCCGGTCATCGGTGGCATTGCGTTGCCGCTGATCTGGTACCAGACCTCCTCGATCTTGGCCTCCCCGGTGAGGTCGAGCCCCAGGCTCAGAGAGCCAGTCAGATCACTCTCTGCGGGAATGGTCGCATCGCCCGAGCAGCCAGGGGTTGCGAGGATCGCGGCCAGGCAGCAGCCCAAGCAGGCCATAAGCATTCGGTTCGCCATAGGTATCTCCTTCAGGAGGCGACGTTACCAAGAGATCGCGACCAAGTGGTCGGGAAATTGCGCTCCCGTGAAGAAGCTCACACGAAACGGCTGGAGAGGGCGAGCTTGCCTTCGAGTCGGTTCATAGTGTCAGCGCTCAGCGTTCAGTATCCTCTTCCGTTCAGCGATCGGGTCTCTGAGCGGCGTGCTTCGGAGTCGGCCGACCTCCTTTGTGCTGTACAAGGGCTTCGGCGCCTTCCCGGTGAACCGCTGCATCAACCAGTTCATCATCGCGGCGAGTCTTTCGTCCGATAGCGGGGCCTGCGCCGTTCCGGGCACGCGGATCACATACTCGCGCGCACCGGGCTTGCCGGCGAGCTCTTGCAGGCCTTGGAGCGATGGCACGACCTTGGATCCCGAGCCGTCCATGCGGTGGCATCCGGAGCAGCTCAGGATGTAGTCGTGCTCTTCGTAGGAGTCGGCTGCGGCCGTCCCGGAGACGAGAAGGAAGAGCGCGCCTGCGATCAGCGGTCTCATTTTTCCGGCTGCGGCTCTTGCGCAGTCTTGACGACGATGGCGGTCGAGCAGCTGTAGGTTTGCGTCTTCGCCCCGCCGCACCAGTTGAGATCGTTGTTACGGTACCAGTGGTAGAGCGGCCGCTCGCCTTCGTTCCGGTTGCACATGCAGCGCCCGCAGAAGGACTTCCCGCAGCAGTCGTTGTACGAAATGATGTAGTCTTTGCCGTCTGCGGGGTTGCGGCAGGTGCCGATCCAAGTCACCGGAGACATCTCGGTTCCGGGCGGGCAAGCCGTGTGCGAGCCGCCGCAGCAGCTGCAGAGAAACCCATCGATGGCGCAATGCCGCCAGTATTCGCAGCGGGTCGGGTCGCCTTGTGGCCCTTTGACACCGTCTTCACCGACGGTGTGCTTCTCTGCCGCGCGCGCGACCGGCAGAAGCGGAAGCGTGGCGCCGCCGACGAGCACCCCGCCAAAACGCGACAGCCAATTGCGACGCGACACCCGTCGCGCCGATTGGCGCGTGAGGCCTTCGAACCATCGATCGAGGCGGCTCATGTCGCTTTCCCTTCGAGGTATTCCTGGATCGACGCCACCCCGCGGCGCTGTGCCTCGAATAGGCTCTCGAGATGCTCACGTGTGTTGACGAGGCCTTGTGCGGCGACGATGCCGTCTTCGTCGATGAGTACGGCGTAGGGGAGCTTGGCGACGCCGTAGGTCATGCCGAGCGGCGCGGACAGGACGTAGGGCAAGTGGGACAATCCCTTCTCGGCGACGAACGGGCGATGCTCCTCTGGTGTGCCATCGCTCGCAAGCACTACGCGAACGCGCGGGACCTCGGTGCGGGCGACCCTCTCGACGGTTGGCAACAAGGCTTCGCACACTGGGCAGGTCGGCGACAGGAAGAAGAGCAACGTCCGGCTTCCATCCTTCGAGGCGCCGCCGATCTGCAGCGGTCGATCGTGGAGGTCGAGCAGCGCGAGCTCCGGCGCCGGGCTTCCGACCTCGACTTTGGCCTCAGGCGACAACGCACCGACGGGCGAGATGCGCTCATGCAGCAGGCCGATTTGGCGGGTGAGTGCGAAGACCGTCAACGCAAGCCCGACGACGAGCAGCCAGAGCAACGTATTTGAAATGATGAGAGCGTCCATCATCGGATACCTCCAAGCCCTCGCAGCGCCGGGCCGGTATGAGAGAGGCGCTGTGCCGCCGTCCAGAGGAGCGACAGCGTGACTAGCGTCATGACCAAGGTGAGCCCGTCGATCCAGACGAGTGCGCGGCTTTGCACGGGAAGAAGAAGGGCGCAGGCGGCCCCAATCAAGGCAGCGTTTCTGGCGAGCAAGCCGCCGTTGAGTGGCGTGACGGACCGCGAAGCGAAGCAGCCGCAGTCGATCTGGCGCCG
>JBATLA010000109.1:0-2001 GCA_049669945.1 Polyangiales bacterium
CAAGATGACGACTCGCTCGGAGGCAAGGTGTTGCGCGTCAACCGCCAAGGTGACGCAGCGGCCGGCAACCCCGGCGGCCGTCTTTGGTACTCGAAGGGCCACCGCAACATCCAGGGGATGGCGTTCCGCTCCGATGGAATCGGGATGTCGGCCGAGCATGGGCCCTCTGTCGACGACGAGATCAACGCGCTCGTCGCGGGCAACTTTGGTTGGGATCCAGTGCCCGGATACAACGAATCCGTGCCGATGACCGACCTCGAGAAGTTCCCGGACGCGATCGAAGCCGCGTTTGCGACGGGCTCGCCGACGCTGGCCTACGGAGGCGCGACCTTCATCGAAGGCGGCGAGTGGGGCAACTGGAACGGGGTCCTTGCTGTCGCCACGTTGAAGGCTGCACACCTTCACGTCTACGACGTCGACTCCGAAGGGAACGTCACGAGCCGCGGAAGGTTCGTCGAGGGCGAAGGGAGACTCCGGTCTGCGCGGCAGGGGCCTGATGGACTCCTCTACATCACCACCGATCGCCACCCTGACGGCGACCGGGTGCTTCGAGTCGCACCCGTTCCGGTGGACTAGACCGCCCAGCCGATCGGACCTATCTAGCCGATGGGTAGGTGTACATGGACGACCAGCAGACCAACGAGCAAACGAATGGCGAGGCAGCGCATCGCGAGGACGACGCCCCCTCCGCGCAAGAGGTCAACGCCAAGCGAACCGAGGCTGCTGCCGAGCTGAAGCAAGAGGTTGATACGCTCGAGGACGAGCTGGGCGCCGAGGCCGACCCTCTGGCAGCTCGCTCTATGAAGAAGAAGGCGCTTCATCGCTACATCCGCGAGCAGGCGCTCAAGCCATACCAGGCAGAGCTCATCAAGATGCAGCAGTATCTCGAGCAGAGCGGCTCGCGAATGATCATCCTGTTCGAAGGGCGAGATGCGGCCGGCAAGGGTGGGACCATTCGCCGCGTCTCGCGCTACATGAACGAGAAGCACTACCGCGTCGTCGCTCTCGGCAAACCGACCGAGCACGAGCGGACCCAATGGTTCTTCCAGAAGTACATCCAACAATTCCCACGAGGCGGCGAAGTCGTGCTCTTCGATCGCAGTTGGTACAACCGCGCGATGGTGGAGCCCGTGTTCGGATTCTGCACCGAGAAGGAGTACAAGAACTTCATGCGCGGCGTGACCGGCTTCGAGAAGGACCTCGTTCGGCAGGGCACAGTTCTGATCAAGCTCTACTTCAGCGTCACCAAGGAAGAGCAGGAGCGCCGCTTCGAGCGCCGCAAGGCCGACCCTCTGCGCCAGTGGAAGCTGAGCGAGGTCGACGTGCAGGCGCAGGAGCGCTGGGACGAGTTCACCAACGTCAAGTACGAGATGCTCAAGCGAACGCACACCACGCACGCCCCGTGGAAGATCATTCGCAGCAACGACAAGCACCAGGCTCGCCTGAACGCAATCAAGGTCATCTTGAACTCGGTTCCGTACGAGCGCCTCGACAGCACACTCGATTTCGTTCCCGACCCCGAGATCGTCATCTCTGGCTCGAGAGAGCTCGAGAAGATGGAGGCGCAGCGCCTTCGCGGCGGGAAGTTCCTGGCGTAGCGCATCCCGGCTCGGGTCTGGTATAGAGCACCATGAAACGAGCGATCGGGATCCTCGCGCTGACAGCGTTGGCGGCTTGCGCAAGCGACACATCGGATGGAACGGGTGGCACGTCCGGTGCCGGCGGATCGGCAGGTAGCGGCGGCAACGGCGGCGCGGCGGGCAGCTCGGGTGGCGAGTTCCCGATGGCGGGACCGTACCCCACGTTTCGTGAAGACACGGCCGACCTGGTTTACTTCTTCCCTCAGAACATCGAGGAGGAGACGACCTGGCCTGCCCTCGTCTGGTTCAACGGCGCCAGTGGGTACACAGACGACTTCAACTACAACGGGCTTCTCGACTCGATCGCCTCGTGGGGCTTCGTCGTCGTCGGGGGAAAGTCCCCAGGCATGAACGGTCCTGA
>JBATLA010000110.1:0-2478 GCA_049669945.1 Polyangiales bacterium
GCTCCGCGTCCAGACGATGGGCGCGCGAGAGGCTGCCGTGGTGTGCGGCCACCGCCTCCTCGCCGAGCAGATCCGCGAGATGACGGGTGACGCGCTCGGCGAGCTTTCGCGTATTGACGAAGACTAGGGTCGTCCGGTGCGCTTCGATCAGGGCCGCGAGCTTGGCGTAGATCTCTTCGAAGACCTCGTGTGACATCACGGTCTCGAGGGGCGCGCCCGGTAGCTCCACCGCGAGGTTCATGTCGCGCTGGTGCCCGACGTCGACGATCCGACAAGCCGGAGGAGCGTCCCGCCCTTCGGCCGCGCCAACCAAGAAACGGGCGACCTCTTCGATCGGGTTCTGCGTGGCGGAGAGGCCAATCCGCGTGATGTCACGGCCGACCAGCGCTTGCAGGCGCTCCAGCGAAAGTGCCAAGTGGGCGCCCCGCTTGTTCGTCACGACCGCATGAATCTCGTCGACGATGACCGTGCGAACGTCGGAGAGCATCCGCCGGCCGCCCTCGCTCGTGAGCAAGATGTACAGCGACTCGGGGGTGGTCACGAAGATGTGCGGCGGCTTCTTCACCATCTTCGTGCGCATGTGGGAGGGGGTGTCTCCTGTGCGCACCGCCGTTCGAATGTCGACGTCGCCGTAGCCCAGCTCTTCGAGCGTTCCACGAATCCCCTCGAGCGGTGCCTGGAGGTTCTTTTCGATGTCGTTGCTGAGCGCCTTGAGTGGCGAAATGTAGAGGATGCTGACTTTGTCCTCGAGCCCATCCCGCAAGCCGCGCTTCACCATCTCGTCGATCGCACAGAGGAATGCCGCGAGCGTTTTCCCCGACCCCGTAGGCGAGGCGATCAGGGTGTGAGTCCCTTCGGCAATCGCCGGCCACCCCTCGATTTGTGGGGGAGTCGGCTCGGCGAACGTGCGCTCGAACCACGTGGCAACGGCAGGGTGGAACCCGGCTAGACCCATTGAGCATCTCTAGCACCCGCCCACCCTCACCAACAGTCCCAGCGACAGCGTTCAGCGACAGCGTTCAGCGCCAGCGCCGCCGCGGCGTCAGTGCGGCGCCGAGCACCACGGCTTCCCGGATCGCCTCGGGCTGTCTCATTGATGCGACCAGTTCGGCGCTGATCGTTCCCGTCGGAACCCGCCGCCTCATGGGGGCTTGCGCAGCAACCACGACCTCGCCGACCCCGCGAATCGATCGCCGCGCGGCGTCGAGAATTCGGTCATGGAGTGTCGGCTGTCTGACTGTGGCCAACACCGCGGCAGCCATGATCCAGCGCGGATCCCCGCCGACCGTCTCCCCCTGCGCAAGCGGCTCCATCAATCGTTTCACCGTGGCGTGCTCGGCATGAAGATACGCGAGGCTCGGAATGTTCAGGAGCTGAAATCCATCGAGCTCCGGCCAGGGGCGCTGCAACAAGACATCCACCATCGAGTCGGCGACGGTGTGCAGCTTGTCGTCCGAAAGCCCCACCCAGTTGCCGCCAAGCGGCAAGTAGTAGAACTGCACGTCCGGGTGGTCGGCTTCCCAGCGCTCCCAAAGGTCGTCGGCGGCATCGTGCTGTCCGAGGTGGTGGAGCGCGCGAGTCGCCATATAGATTCGCAGCCGTTCGGGTGGGTGCTCGTCGATGATGCCGCCGTCTTGAAAGATTGCGGCAGTGCGCTGCGGAGAGCCCGGATTGCGGAAGGCGCGCGCCATCGTTTCCACATACGCCGGTCCGAGCATGAGCGTCCCCAAGACGTCGGCGAAGACCTCTGGCAGCCAAGGGCCAAAGAGCCGGCGAAGCCACCCGCCGTCGAGCTCCATCTCCGACATCGGAATTTCGACGCGGTCCGGGAGCCCGAGCCGGCTCCGAAGCCCGGAGTCAATTCCTTCCGTGCTGAAGTAGAAGTCGTGCGCGACCTCGTGTGCAATCGCGGGCCAGTGCCAGACGCTGTGGTCGAATCCGGCCGGAAGTCGAAGGGGCGCAACGCGTGTGGAGGCGAACCGAGGCACGATCGAGAGGTTCCAGTCGCCGGTGACAGCGATGGGCTGACTCGTTCGGAGGTCGAGCCCCTGCACGCGCGCGAGCTCGAGAATCGGCGCGTAGCAGGCGTCCGCGATAGCGTCTGCATCCACGAGGAACGACGAGCCCCCACGCGTGCGCTGACGCGCCATCGCGGTCAGGTAGCGGAGCAGCTCTTCGAGCCCCTGGATCATCGTCGCGTCTTGAACGATGGTGGAGATCGTCGGGCTCCCCCGCAAGGAGCGCTCGATGGTCTCGATGCGCCCGAGCAGGTCTTCCCGGAGGGCGGGCGCCAAGCGAGTCAGACGTGGATCGGTCTCCGCCTTCAGCAGAAGGCCGGCCGATTCCTGCTTCAGGCGCGCGAGCCGCTTCCGTGCAGCTTCGAGAAACTCGGCCTCTTTCGGCCGCTGTGCCGCCGCCTGCGTCTGTGTCCGCGCCGGCGCCTGTGCCGGCGTTTGTGCTCGTGCCGGCGTCTGTGCC
>JBATLA010000111.1:0-3708 GCA_049669945.1 Polyangiales bacterium
TGTCCGAGCTGCCCTCGAGGGCCGAAAACACGATCGCGGCCATCCCGATTCCCGCATGGAATCCGTGATGCGCCATCGCCGAGACGTCGGCGCGTGCCATTAGCTCGCCATTCATGAAGTAAACGAGCATCGGCGCGTTCATGCCACCGAGCTCTCGCGGAATCGGCAAGCCATGGAGGTCGAGGTCCTTGATCTTCTCGAAGATCCCAGCCAATCGCTCGGGAAAGACCACTTCGCCATCGACGAAGCCGACGCCTTTCTCGTCAATTTCCTTTTCGTAGGGCTTGATTTCGGTCGCGACGAACTCGCCGAACATTTCGACGATGTCCCGGTAGAAGTCGACCGCTTCCTCGGTCGTGCTGAAGCCCTCGCCCTCGGCGTCCGCAAACTCGTGCTCGGTGATCCGCACCAGCGAATCCCAGTCGATGCCTTTGTCGAAGTAGTACCGAAGATCATCGTTGTCTTTGAAGAAATTGGCCATGCTCACTTCTCGCCTTCGTTGTCTGTGTAGAGGCTCGAGCGCGCCACGCGGATGAGCTCACGCGCGTGCCGCTTTCGCGTCCCCCCTCGGGCCGGATCTTCCGGCAAAATCGTCTTCAAGGTGTCGATGACGGCGGTGCCTGCGACCGCCATCGTGATGACTTCCACCGCGTAAGCCTGTGGGTCGACATCCCGCTGCACGAGGCCTTGCTCCTTGGCGCGCTCGAGTTGGTCGCCGAGGAGCCGGACCCACGGTTGCACGAACTTCACGAGCATCGCCTGCATGCTCTCGGGTCGGTCGAGCGTCTCTCGGAGAAACAGTCGCGCTCGATCGGGATCTTCGATGAAGAACTCGGTCAACGCTTCCATCGTCGCGTCGAATCGCTCCTCGGTGGACGCCTTCAACAAAAGGCCGGGGAGCACGGCGTTCCAATGCCCGAGCATCTCCGCGATCACGTTCTCGCGAAGCTCGTCCTTGGATCTGAAGTGATAGAGGAGGCTCGGCTTACGAATGCCTACGGCTTCGGCGATCTCTTGGACCGACGTTCCGTCGTAGCCTTGCTCCGCGAAGAGCCTGGTCGCGTGGGTCAGGATTTGAGTGCGGACGTCCATGCCTACCAAATGGTCGCCAAATGCCTACCAAATGGTAGAGAGAATGCAAGCTGTCGCCGCCTACTCGACCTTTCGGCCGTAAAGGGCCTGTACGCGGCGCGCGTTGTTTCCCTCGAGGAGATTGATCCGGCGGATTTGTTCCGGGGAGGCCTCCCGGATCTCCTTCACGATCAGCCACTCTACCGTTTCGGTGTAGGGCGGCGTCGTGAGGGAACCGCGGTAGTGGTAGTAGTCGTAGTCCGTGTCGCCGTCCCCAGCCGTGATGTGGACTCGGCCGCCCTTCACCTCCTCGCGACCTTCTCCGGCTGGAACCTCGGCAAGGAAGCCCGTGATCAACGGATCCTCCGCGCCCATCTTGTAGAGGAAGCTCACGACGAGATAGCGGGGAGGCTCCTCCTCGCTCTTCGGTTCGATCATGTTGACGACATGCATCTCCATCGGATACGTGATGCCGTCGATCTGGTGCTCCGATGGCGTATGAAAGTGCAGCTGTTCGAGCTCGTAGTCTCTCCCGTCGAACGTGATCGACGAGCCCCTGGGGAAGTCGAGTTGGATCGTGTGTCCCTTGTTCTCGAGGTAGCTCGGCTCTGCGTGATGCAAATTGAGGGCGACCTCGTGCTGGCCACGCTCGGCTTGGCTCGTGATGATGTTCACGGGTGACTGCAGGAGACCGTGGTTGAGGCCGGGGAGGGCGTAGGGTTTCGGCGCCTTGGTCTCCGGTGTGCGGGTCTGGTGTTCGAAAGCAGCGAAGAGCGCGATAGGCAACAAAACAACACTCGAGATGAGTAACCGGGTCGGTTCAGCCATGGTGCCGACGATAACACGAAGCGCCTTGCGCGACGGGGGCCTTTGCGCTTCCCTATTGGTCCCAGGAGGTCAACGATGAGTACTGACATGCAGGTTGCGGATCAAGAAATGCTCGGCACGATCAAGCGCCACGCCGGTGTAGGCATGGGGGTCGGCATTCTCGTCGCCATCGCCGGCATCCTCGCGCTCTTAGCCCCGCTCGCGGCCGGCTTGTCGATTGCGATCGCCGTCGGCTTCCTTCTGTTGTTGTCGGGTGTGTCGCGCCTCTTTCTCGCATTTCGCATGGGGTCGTTCGGACACGGGCTGCTCATGTTCGTGATTGGCGTGATGTCAGTGATCGCAGGCGGGTACATGGTGGCGCGCCCCGGTATGGCGCTGGCTACGATCACCATCGTCTTGGCGGCCTACTTCATCGTCGACGGCGTCTTTCAAATCATTTGGGCGTTTCGTCTACGCCCGATTCAGGGGTGGGGCTGGACGTTGTTTAGCGGCGTCGTTGCCTTGGTGCTCGGCGTGATGATCTGGAGACAGTTCCCGGTGTCCGGAGTTTGGGCGGTTGGGACGTTGGCGGGCATTCACATGATCTTCGGCGGCTCGTCCGTCGCATCGGTCTGCAGCGCCGCTCGAGCCGCCGCAAAAGACCCCGACGCCACCTGATATGAAGTTGCTCAACCAGCTCGACCTCCCGGCCATCAAAGCGGCCTTCCGCGCGGACCTTCCGACGCCGGTCGATGTCCTCAACCTGATTCACTTCGAAGACGAGGACGCCTACAAGTGGTACGGCGTCATGGCGATGCCCCTGCTCAAAGCCACCGGTGGCCAGGTCGGGTGGATGGGTGCGCACAAGCATTCGTTTCTCGGAGAGCCGCGTGCTGAAGAGCTCATCGTCGTGCGCTATCCAAACCAGCGTCGTTTCTTCGCGCTGGCGCTCAACCCATACTACTTCGCCGTCGCCAACCGTCAGCGTTTGAAAGGCGTACGCAAGTTCGAGGCGTCGTTCACGCACTCACCGGATTCGCTCGACGCGCTGCGTCCGTGCAGGTGGTTGCTTGCCGTGCACTGTCACGAAGGCCTCGATGCGATTCAGCGTATCGTTGAACGCGTCGGCGGGCGCTTGGTGTATCAGAGCCGAGAGACGTCGCCCATTGTGATCGCCAGGCGTCCACACCCCGCGAACACCAATCCGCTCGCGTTCAAGACGACTGCACTCTTCCACTTCGAAGACCAAGAGGGTTGCGCTACGGCCATGCAACCGGACGTCCTCAGCGAGCTCGAACGCGCCGCCGGGGAGCTCTCCGTTCAGCTGTACCGGCGAGTTCCTAGGAAGGACGCGCTTCCAACTTCGACCGCCGGCTTGTTCCGCTAATCTACGCGATGTCACGTCTAGAGGAAGCGTTCCGTCGGTTCGACCAGGCAAACGCGGAGGATCCAAACACCGAGCCCGTAGACGGTCGCCCGCTCCCGAAGGAGCTCGTCTACGGCCAACGAATGTCTGCACGCTTGGCGGTCTTTGCCCCCGACGCCTCGGAGGCGGTGCAGCTTGCCGCGCGCGCGCAGCACATCCGAAGGTGGGAAGTGCCCCGCGAAAGCTACCCGGTGGGTAGGGCGGGCTACCTCAAATGGCGCACCGACTTGTACAAGCGACACGGCGACACTGCCGCCGAGATCATGGCGAGTGTCGGCTACGACGCCGAAACCATCGAGCGCGTTCGCACCCTCCTTCGGAAGCGGGGTCTCAAGACCGACCCCGATGTTCAACTGCTCGAAGACGTGATCTGTCTCGTGTTCCTCGAGCACTATTTCCACGAC
>JBATLA010000112.1:0-5929 GCA_049669945.1 Polyangiales bacterium
GGCGGAGCTTGTGAATTGCCCCGATGCACGGAGTCGGCCCGATGTTCTACTCACAGTACGCGTAGACGATCGTGGCCGACTTCTCGATGATCGGGTACGACGTACCCGCGTCCTCGTCGACGAAGCAAGTCGTCGTCCCCGGGACACCGGCGACAGTTGCCGTGATCGGACCGTCACCCGTGTTGATCGACGTGTAGATCAGCTCGCCGAAGCCATCGACGTCCGCGATGACCCCGGCCTGCTCAACCGGCTCATCGGCAGCATCGAATGTGAAGGGATCGTCGCTAGCAGCACTGATCGTGGCGGTCTCACCTCCTACCGCACCCTCATCGAAGGTGACGTCCACTATGCCGTCCGCTGCGCTGATCGTGCGCCCAAGCGCTTGTGCGAGCGCGGAGATCTCACTATCCGGGATGACGCCAAAATCCGCGCCGAGCTGCGTCTCATCGGGGACGTCCCAGTAGTCGACGACGCCCCAGTTACCGTCTGCTGCCGTCGCAAAAAACTGTGCGCCGTTCGGCACGTTCTCCAGCGTGAACCGACCGGCCAGGTCCGTCGTCGTGGAGAGCTGAGTTCCCACGACCGACACCGCAGCCCCAGAAACCGTGTTCTCGGCGAGGTCTCGGGTGTACACGACGCCCGAAACCGTCGATGTGGCGGTCCCGCCAGTCCCCGCAGTGCCACCTGTGCCCGCAGTGCCACCCGTGCCCGCAGTGCCACCCGTGCCCGCTGTACCACCTGTGCCCGCGTTCCCACCGCCGTCATCTCCGCTGCACGCGGCGAGACTCAAGCCGAACAACGCAATCGCAAATACCCGTAAATAGCTTGGCATCACAACCTCCCCAGGCTTTGAACATGAAACTACGCGCTTGGTTCCGCGGCAGAAGGCATGCAGTGACCGTGCCAACTACGATTTCCTCCAAGCGCAACGACCACGGGTCAGTTGAGGCGCAAAATCCGCGCAGCGCGGGGCTGACCTGCAACGCTTGCGCCGGCATGGTGCCAACTCACTGGAACGTAACGATGAGGAGCTTGATCTCGACCTCATCCTCGAGGCTGATCTTCGCCGCGATGCTGTCGGTGCCGATTCCGAAGTCGTTCCGGTCGAGCGTGAGCTTGCCCTTGTAGGTCGTCGTGTCGACGCCCGCGCCGTTCTTGCCCTTCGCGACCTTGAACGGGACCGTCATGGACTTCGTCTTGCCGTGCATCGACAGATTGCCTTTGACGCTGAGCTGCGCGCCCTTGGCCTTCACACTCGTCGAAGCAAAGGTGATCTTGGGATACTTCTCGATGTCGAAGAAGTCAGGGCTCTTCAGGTGATCGTCCCGCTTGGTGTTCTGCGTGTCGATCGACGTCAAATAGGACGGTCGCGGCGGTAAAGCCAACCTTGCTGTGGACGGTGTCGAGCTTGATCGGCGAAAACGCCGCAAGCGCCGTGGAGCTAACCAGCAACAAACCAAGCGCGACGCGTAGAGCGCTACGAACCCGGTGTTTCAATGAATGCAATCTGTCGTTCATGCGCTTCGGTACGCAGCATGCGCCTCAATGTTTGGGGGCGAGTTGCGGGCCCACCGGAAAAGACGCCGAATGTAACATCTGCCCGTCGCGGCACGTACGAGCGGATCTGCTGTCCAACGATAGGAACCCGAAAGAGGGGCGGTGCGTGAGAATCGCGCACCGCCATAGCGGAACGCGGCTCCCGGAGGTCGACGGCCCTCGCATCTCGGCTCTTCACCAGCGCTCGCTTTCGTGCCCCTCACCATGACATTGACCCGAGCATCGACCCGTGCCCGGACTGTAGGTCATGCCGGTGTCGGTGAAGCGCACCTGATTCGCGCCATCGACGTGTAGCCATGGCGCGCGAATCGTTTGGCCGTTCTCGGTCACATCGAAATGACAGTTCCCGCAAGTGAGGCCCTCCTGGAGGTGCTTGCGGTGCTCGCCGCTCATCGTCTCCCACGCGCCTTCGCTGCTGTTCACGCTCGGGTGGCAAGAGTCGCATTGCATCGACGCGCTACCGTCGAGCGCAGAGCCGTTGTTCCCTTGCCCATTCCCGTGGCAATAGAGGCTGCTACAGCGCCCAGCGTCGTCGTAGTTGGCCACGGCGCTCAGCCCCATCGCAAAGCTCACCTCTCCCCGCCCAGGCGTAGAGTCGAACGCATGCCCGCCGCTCAGCACGTTCGAAGGCTTGGTGTGACACTCGGTGCAATCGAAGGCACTACTGATGCCTTCGGTCACGTGGGCAGTGTGCGCAAGAAACGCGTATGAGCCAGACATCGGAAGTGCGCCCAAGTCTCGCGGAGGGGCGCCGGTGAGATTGTCGTCCGCGCCGTGGCAGAAAACACAATCGGAACGCCAGCCGTCGCTGTGACAGCTGTCGCAGCTCGGCCCGAGATTGCCGGTGAGATCGGCCGCATGGCAGTCGCGACAATCCATCCGCTGAAGCTCCATGTCGGGGCTGTGCTGATTGGGAATCGCGTAGTCGGCCGGGTGGAAGCGTTGCCCTGCGTCGAGCCACGGGAGCGCGGTGTGACCCTCGCTGTGGCAGGTACCTGTGCACGTCCGTTGTGTCTGGTCCCAGGTGAAGCCTGCGGCGCTGAAGTCGAGCTCGCGGAGCGCGTTGACGTGCAAGCTCGGATCCGCGATCGAAGCGCTGTCGGTGGTCGTCGCCTGGTGGCAATCCTCGCAACGCGCGCCCGAGCCGAGATGGAACGCATGAAGACCGCCCATTTCACTCCAGCCCGCGGCGCCGCTCGCCACGCCCGCATGGCAAGTCTCACAGGTCATCGCCGGAGCGCTCACCGCGATAGCTCCGTTGTCGCCCTGCCCATTGCCGTGACAGTAGAGGCTCTGGCAGCCCGCGGCGCTCGAGTACGTGCCCTGCGGGCTGAGCCCGGCCGCCAAATCCACCTCAGCGACGCCCTTCGTATCGTCAAAGGCGTGGCCTGGGCTAAGCACGTCGACCGCTTTGACATGGCACTGCGCGCAATCGAAACCGCGCGCGATGCCCACGGTCACATGTGATGTGTGTCCGGGGAAGCTGAGGTTTGCGGTCACGCCTGCGAGATCGCGCGGCGGCGCACCTGTGAGATTGTCATCGGCCCCGTGACAGAAGACGCAGTCGGACCGCCATCCCGCCGTGTGACAAGTGTCGCAGCTCGGTCCCAGACTGCCGGTCAGGTCGGCCGCATGGCAGTTGCGGCAATCGTTTTCCTGCAACTGCATGTCGTACCCGTGGTTCTCGGGCAGCGCGTAGTTCGGCGGGTGATACCGCTCCAAGGCGTCGAGCCAACGCGAGCCGACGTGTGCATGCCCGTGACAGGTACCCGCACAGGTCCGATCCAAGACGTCGAAGGAGAAGCCCGGAATTGAGAAATCCACGTCCTCGACCCCGTTGACATGCAGCGCCAAGGTGGCGATTGAGCGGCCGTCGCCCGTGGTCGCGGCGTGACAATCCGCGCAGTTGGCAGCTTCAGCCAAGTGGAAGTCGTGAAGGCCACCCATCAGAGCCCATGCCGACGCTCCGCTGTCGAGCCCTGCGTGACAACCACCGCAATCGAGGGGAGGCGCTCCGTCGGCGATCGTGCCGTTCGGTCCTTGCCCGTCACCATGACAGTACATTCCGGCGCAAGTGCCCCCTCCGTCGTAGACTCCCTGGGGGCTGAGACCGGCGGCAAAGTTAACCTCGGATTTCGCCGGCGTGTCGTCGAACGCGTGGCCGATGTCGAGGACGTCGGCGGGCTTGCTGTGGCACTCGGTGCAATCGAACGCGACGGTGATGCCGGACGTGACGTGCATCGTGTGCGCCCGGAAGCTCAACGACGCGGATAGGTCGGGCGTTCCGAGATCCCTGGGTGGCGCGCCCGTGAGCGTGTCACCGGCCCCGTGGCAGAAGAGGCAGTCATTCCGCCAGCCGGCTGTGTGGCAAGTGTCACAGCTCGGTCCCGCGCCGCCGCTGAGGTCGGTGCCGTGGCAGACGCGACAGTCCATCCGCTGCAGCTCCATCTCCGGACTGTGCACGTCGGGATTCGCAAATCCTGATGGGTGGAAGCTGCCGCCGGACCCCAGCCACGGCCGTGCGCTGTGCGGGTAGCCATGACAGGTGCCGGTGCAGGTCTGCGCGCCCTGATCATAGGAGAATCCGGGCACTGTGAAGTCGTAGTCGCGCTGTCCGTTGATATGAAGAGATGGCATTGCGATCGTCGCGCCATCAGCGGTCGTCGACTGATGGCAATCCTGACAGCCTGCTCCGATCGACACGTGAAAACTATGCCGCCCGCTCATCTCGCCTAGCTCGACGGGGGAGCTGCGCGGCCCAGCGTGACAGCTCTCGCAGGTCAGCGCCGGGCTCGTCATGGCGATCGTGCCGTTGTCTCCTCTGCCGTTCCCGTGGCAGTACAAGCTCGCGCAGCCGTTGCCCGGCTCGTACGTGCCCCGAGGGCTCCGGCCACCACCTAGATCGACTTCCGCCATGCCAGCGGTGTCGTCGAATACGTGCCCTGCCGACAACACGTCAGTCGCGTTGACATGACATTCCGTGCAATCGAGCGTTCCGGTAAGCGCGGTGCTCACGTGGGCGTCATGCGAGGGAAACGTCGAGCCTTGACTCGTCAGCGTGGCGTCGAGATTCTTGGGTGGCGCTCCACTGAGGTTCTCGATCCCGCCGTGGCAAAACACACAATCGGTGCGCCATGCCAGCGGATCCGCGGGGGTGTGGCAGGTGTCGCAACTAGGCTCGATGTCCCCCCCGCCGGTGAGATTCTTGCCATGGCAAACACGGCAGTCCAGCAGCCCCTGGCTCACGTAAAGGCCATGCACGTCCGGCTCCTCGAACCCGGGAGGATGGAACTGACCGGAACCGCCAGTTCCGCCAGTTCCACCGCTACCGACCGTTCCGCCCGTCCCACTCGAGCCGCCTGCGCCACCCTGTCCGCCGAGTCCCCCGTCGGCACCGCCGTCGGGATTCGTGCCGCCATCTGGCTGGTCGATCCCTCCGCTCGAGCCACCGCAAGCGATGAGCAGGAGGATGCAGGGCACCACCCATGAGAGGACGCGAAGACGGGAGAACCAGGTGCACATGCTCGACTCTCGGAACGGCAAACAGAGGCCAGCCAAATGGTGCGCGGCCTCGATCGTCCGCGCCGATTTCTAACACAGTGGCGAGTCCATCCGAAGTCGGCTCAAATTTGTCGTCGGCGAACCAGTGGCGGCACGTTGCAAGTGAAAATCGATACCGACAAGCGCTAGCGTTCTTGCGGCGGTGGGGGCCAGAGCATGCGGTCGACGTGCTCGGTGACGTCGCTCGGGTCTTGATGAATGATGACCTCCGCATCAGGCAGCAACGTCGAGATCTCCCGTTCGATCCGATCCGCAATTGCGTGAGCACGCTCGAGGGCGAGGCCGCCGTCGAGCTCGAGGTGAAGCTGAACGAACTGCACCTGACCCGATTGCCGGGTTCGGAGATCGTGGATCCCTCGAACTTCGGGTTCGCGCCGCGTGATCGTCAGAATCTGCTCTTGGATCTCCGCGCCGAGCTCCCGATCCAGCAACTGCTGAACCGCTTCGTATCCGATTCGTCCGGCACTGTAGAAGATGTAGACGGCCACCAACATCGCCATCGCTGAATCGGCCCATACCCAGCCGTAGTTGGAAAGGAGTAGTGCGACTATCACGGTGAGGTTGGTGAGCAGGTCAGTCGCGTAGTGCAAGGCATCTGCGCGAATCGCCGTGGACTGCGTTTGCTGGATGGCTCGCCGCTGGATGAGCAGCAACAGCGCCGTCAGCACGATCGAGACGACCATGACGGCAACCCCGATCCCCACCTCCTCGACGGCTCGAGGAAAGCGAAGACGCTCGACTGCGTGAAGAATCAGGAACACCGCGGAACCGCTGATGAAGGCCGCCTGCGCGAGTCCGGCAAGGGGCTCGG
>JBATLA010000113.1:0-3336 GCA_049669945.1 Polyangiales bacterium
GCAACCAAGAAGCGCGCCACGAAGAAGCGCGCAACCAAGAAGCGTGCAACCAAGAAGCGCGCGACTCGCAAGAAGAAATAAGCTTCTAGGCGGTAGGCCTTCGGGCCGACCATGGGGTCACCTCTGGTGACCCCACGCCTAAGGCCCCGGTCTTTCGGGGCCTTCGCGCAGTCTGTCGTGGCGATCCCTCTTTCTTGTGAGGGGTGTTCGTCTTCCAGCGCCCCGGCCCATCGGCTGGGGCGTTGGTGTTTCTAACGACGACTACGACGGCTTCTTCTCGCTTTGCAGCAATCGTTCGAGGCGCTGGGACTCGACGCGTACGGCGAGAACTTTCTCCCGTTCGAGCGTGACCGAGCCGATCGCACTGCCCTTGCGCTTGCGAACGAATCGCCGCGGCGTGTAGATGACGTCGACGATCGGTTCGCCCCGAAGGTCGCTGAAGTACGCCGCGAGAGTCGCCGCGTCCACGAGTGTCTCGGGGGAACACGACTTCCCTTTGACGAGCGGCACCAGCACGTGCGCGCCGGTCACTCCCCGCGCGTGCAGCCACAGGTCGTGTGGTCGGGCCACGCGAAGCGTCAGCCGATCATTGTCCGCGGCACCCCGACCAACGAGCACGGTTCCCGCCTCTCCCGATAGGAACTCACGGTATGGCTGACGCGCGCCGGCGCGTCGGCGCTTGCGTTCGCGCTCTTGAGGCTCCGTGACGGCGACCCCGAGGGTCTCGAGTTTGCTCACGAGCTCCGCCAGCGACCGGCCCCGAGCCTGGTCACGGAGATCGGTGAGCGCCCTGAGCTCCGAGTCCACGGACGCGAGCCGTTCGGGTGCAACATCCAGGCCTCGCTTCAGTCGCTTCGCCTTTGCGAACAGGTCTTGCGCAATCTCAGAGGGGCTCTTGCGCGGGTCGAGCTCGATGCGAACCCGGCGCTCTGGGTCGTCCCAGGCCGGGGCCTCGAAATGAGTCGCATCGATTGGAATTTCGGAGGAATGCGCCAACAGAAGGCCCGCCTTTTCCCCGAGATCTTGTGCCCGTTTCGCGCGTTCGAGGTCTCCCAACACAGCGTCCCGCTTCTTGGCGAGGCGCTTGAGTCGGCGTTCGATTGCGCGCCCGAGCTGGCGACGCCGCCCCTCTTCGTGCGAGACAAGTGCCGACGCGCCCCGCTCGCGAAGTGCATCCAAGCCGTGGCCGCGCAGATGCTCCGCTTCAGATGGGACATCCCCAGTGGCGCCTGGCGACCGCACCACCACTGCGTCCTCCTCGTCGCAAAGCCACCATCCACCGTACGGCTTGGTAGGTGCAACGATGAGGAAGCGTCGTGCATCTCCTCGGCGAAGAGAGATGCGCGCGGCGCGGTTGCTCGTTTCCACATTCGAGATCGTCGCGGCTTCGATGTGACGCCTCAGCTGCGTCGTCGAGGGCGTTGCCGTTGCTCCCCTCGGCCGCTGGGCGAGCACCCCGAGATCGAACGCGCCCGGAAGCGCGACGATGATCAGCGTCTCGTCGCGTCCCTCGGAGCGAAACGAAAGACTCAGTAGTCCGGGCTCAGGCTGGTCGACCCGTGTGACCTTCGCATCCCACGCGCTCACTCGCGCCCTTCGCTCAGCGCCTGCAGGAGTCGAGCTTCGCGGAATGACTGCGGCGAGTCGACGCTTACGTACGCGCGGTCCACGTCGGAGGCCCGGAGCTTGTCGAGGACGTCAATGAGCTGTGCGTGCGAGAATGAACGCCGAAGTCCCTCTGCGAGCAGCGAGCCGTAGACGACACCGCCTTCGGGAACCGGGTCGTTCACCGCGTCGAAGCCACCGCTGATCCCGAGCGAGCGCGCCATGCTCTGCACGGTCTCTGGTTCCCACAACCCCGTTGGCCGCCACACGATCGTCAGGCCGTCCCTTCGTGGGAGCCGATCGAAGTAGGCCCTCAAGCGATTCCGATCGCGGGCCCCCGTGGTCACCGTGGGCCCGGTTGCCACGACGAGAATCGAGGCGCCTAGGGCTTCCGACGCCTCGCTGAGCCAAGACACGCCTTCGTCCAGCGCGGCTCCGGTCCGGAGTGGCCCGTCTGGCGGGTTCCAGGTCGACTCCGGCGCCCGAAGGCCCAGCTCGAAGCCGTCGGGAAGGCCCTTTCGCCATTTGGCGAGGGTACCCGGCTTGGGAAGCGGGTTCTGCGGGGCCAGCTCGGCAAAAGCGAGCTCGGAACTGTACTTCGGCCCTGGGGGCCGCTCCAACAAGGCGCCTGCAAGGAGCTCCATCGCGCAGAGGGTAGTCGCAGCGCTCGGACAAGCAAACCTCGTTCGGGCGGGAAATTGCCTTGCGGTACACGCATTGACTAGGGGTGATTCGATGGCCTATTACTCCCGATAGCTTTGCCACCCAGGGGCTGGGCAAGAGGGGATAGGGCATGGAGCAAGCTCGCAATTATGTCTGCACGGAGTGCGCCAGCGCGGTTCCGTCCGGGCACAAGTTCTGCGGGGCATGTGGGGGGCCGGTGCCCGCCGAAGCGCAGACGCTGGAGACACAGTTCTTCGGCGCCCTGCAAATGCCAGGCAAGGCGCGGCTCATCGTCGTTCGCGGCGACGAGGCCATGGGCGAGGGGCTCAGCTACCTCCTTCAGGCGACCGAGCATGTGGCCGGGCGCGACGCGGATCAAATCCCGTTTCCAAGCGACAACTGGCTCAGCCCGACGCATGCGAACTTCCTCTACCGAGGTGAGAAGCTCGTCGTCCGCGACGAGGGCAGCCTCAACGGCGTCTACATCCGGCTGAGAGGCTCGTCGCCGATTCAAATCGGCGACCACTTCATGTGCGGGCAGCACCTTTTCCGTGTCGATGCGACCCCCAAGGACAGCTCGGGGCCCGAGCCCGATCAAACGTATTTCTACTCCTCCCCTCGGCGGCCGAGCGCGTTTCGCGTGACCCAGGTGCTCGAGGGAGGGATGGACGGCATCGTCTGCTGCGCGCTCGAGCAAACCGTGGAGATCGGCCGCGAAGACTGCGACATCAACTTCCCAGATGACGTTTATCTCTCCCCTCGTCACGCAAAAGTCGAAATGACCGGTGAATCCCTGAAGCTGATCGATGAAAACTCGCAAAACGGAACTTACGTTCGCATCCGAGGCGAACGTGAACTCGGGCACGGGGACTACCTGTTCCTCGGCCGCAATCTGGTCCGAGTGGAGGTGACGGCGTGATCGTCTGTTCCCGATGCAGCAAAGACAACCAGGACCACTACAAGTTCTGCCTGGGGTGTGGCGCGGAGCTTCCCCGGCAGTCCTTGGAGCCGCGGTCCCTCTCCACGCCAAATCCCGGCGGTGAGCGAACGACGAACGCGCCCCCGGCC
>JBATLA010000114.1:0-2100 GCA_049669945.1 Polyangiales bacterium
AGTCCGCAACGATGCCGCGCAGTGGCTGAACGTGCAGTCAACGCCCGCACCCTGACTGGCGACCGAATTTCATTCGCGGAGCCTGAGGAGTCGACGGTAACTGGGACGGGCTACCGGAAACTCGGGGGGGATTCGGACCTCTTCGTACCCGGGGGCCTCCATGCCCTTCGGAGGCAGCACGACCCAGTTGGGGTGCAGCCCCATGCTGTAGCTCAGGTCGCTCTTTTCGTGTCCTGGCTTGCCGGAACCCAGCGTCGGCACATCCAGGTGGGCAATGTGCGCGTCGACCAGGCCGAAGATGTCGTAGACGACGCGGTCGGTGCCGTATCCGATCTGCCCGATTTCGCCGAGCAAGATCGTGTCGTCGGGACGCGCGACCTCGTCGAGCCACTGGGCCACCGACGCCCGCGACGAAAGGTATTCGTGCTCGCGCGCCAAGGAGCTCAGCTCGCTCCATGTCGATGACAGCATGAAGTTCATGAAGAGGGCGACTCCTGTGATCGCCGCGGCGCCGTAGCGACCGGCGACCGGCACGAGCGGGGAGCTCGGTGTGGCTGCCAGTAGGTAGAGCAAGGGAAGAATTGGCAGAATGAAACGGCTCGGGCCCATCCAGTCCCCTCCCACTGCGACGACGAACGCGAGCTGGGCCGCGCAGAGGCAGAGGAAGAACCTCACTCCCGGGCGGTTCGGATGCCGAAACAGGGCGACCGCAATCAGTAGCAGCGCCGGAAGCCGCTGCAGCGCGGCCGTTCCCACGTAGCGGAGTCCGCGCTCCAAGACCACGCTGCTCAACCCACCCACTTTGACGTAGAACGTATTGGGCAGGGGGTAGCCATAGTAGAGCCACCGCCAACTGGCCCACGGCAGTACGACGACCAGGAATAGCCCGCACCACCCGAGAGCTGCGCGCACAGACTGTCGGCCAGTGGCGATGCCGAATCCTATCGCCACCGCGAAGAAGAGAGCGCCTTCAGGACGCAGAAGCGTGAGCAGTCCGAAGAGCAGAGGCACCCGGAAATCTGGGCGCTCCTCCTCCCAAGCGCGCAATGCTGCAAGGCACGATACGAGCAGCACAAGCGTGAATGCGGTGGTCTCCAGACCATCCTGTCCCCAGCGCCCCAAGGCCCCATCGAGCACCAGCAGCAGGCCAGGCACCGTCGCAGCTCCGGGGCCCATCTGTTTCGAGGCAAACCGCATCATCACCACCACGGTAGTGACGGCGCATCCGCCGTTTACGAGTCTGGCGAGCAGGGGCGTATCGAGTCCCAGGGCCTCGAACGGCGTCAAGAAGATGACCCATGCGAAGTTCGTGTAGCCATCCACGAACTCGCCCTGATTCCATACGAGCCCCATCCCTTGCGCCAGATTGCGGGCGTAGCGGAAGCTGATGTACGCATCGTCAATACACCAGGGCCCCTGCAGGAGCGCGGCAATCGACAGATGCAGGAGCAGCGCCGTGACGCAGAGTACGACGATCGATTGTTCAACGGTCGGGCGGGGGGCCGTCTTCATTGGCGCGCATGCTACATCAAAATGGGATCCCCAAAAGAGAACCGTCCAGTGTCGGTTCGCCGCACGACGCCGGCGCTCGCATCACGACCCGAGGTTCCGCTGGGGGGCCTGCAGTCTCTGTAGTACAGTCCGGCGCATCATGGCCAACGGTGCACACGCTCTAATTCAGACTCTCGTCAACGCCGGAGTTGACACATGTTTCACCAACCCTGGCACCTCGGAGATGCACTTCGTGGCAGCGCTCGATGACGCGGACATGCGCGGAGTCCTCTGCTTGTTCGAGGGCGTCGCATCCGGGGCTGCCGACGGATACGCGCGCATGGCGGGCAAGCCGGCCGCCACTCTTTTGCATCTCGGATGTGGTCTCGGCAACGCGCTGGCGAACCTGCACAACGCGCGCAAGGCACGCGTGCCCATGGTCAACATCATCGGAGATCACGCGACCTATCACACCCAATACGACGCCCAGTTGCAGTCGGACATCGAGACGGTAGCGAAGAATGTTTCTACGTGGATTAAGACCACACCTGACACGAGTCGACTCGCCGCCGATGCCGCAGAGGCTGTGGCGGTAGCCAAAGGCCCGCC
>JBATLA010000115.1:0-1959 GCA_049669945.1 Polyangiales bacterium
GAGCAGGTCCGAGGCATCGCCTACATGGAAGCCATCGTCCGACCCATCGCGGGTTGGGAGGAATGGGCGGAGTCCGCGCGGAAGATCTTCCAAGCGATGCGCTCGCCCGCCGGCGAAGAGATCGTGCTCACCAAGAATGTCTTCGTCGAGCGCATCCTGCCTTCCTCGATCATGCGGCCGCTGAGCGAGAAGGAGAGGAAACGCTACGGCGCGCGGTACACGGAGCCGGGGGAGTCCCGGCGACCGACCCTGACTTGGCCTCGGCAAATCCCCATCGGAGGTGAGCCGAAAGATGTCCACGACATCGTCAGCGCCTACGCCGAGTGGCTCGCTCAGAGCGACTCGCTGCCGAAGCTCTTCGTCAACGCGGATCCGGGGATCGTATTGATCGGCGCTCAGCGGGAGTTCGCGCGGGGCTGGCCCAACCAAGAAGAGATCACGGTCAAGGGCCTCCACTTCATCCAAGAAGACTCACCAGCCGAGATCGGGCAGGCCGTCGCGGGCTTCGTGAAGAAGCACGCCTGAGACTCAGGGCAGCGCTTCGGGCGCGATCCACTCGTCGGGCGGCGGCTCGCATGTGGGATCTTTGCCGGCCGCTCTCGCGTCCTCGTACGCCTGCATCGCCGCCGGCAGGTTCGCCTGCAGCTTCTCGATCCGGGTCTCGTCCGAAGGGTGCGTCGACTGCCACTGCTTCGGCGCCTCGCCGCTCTGCTGCGCCATGTGCTGCCACAGGGTGATGGCTTCGGCGGGATAGAATCCGGCTTGCGACATGAACATCTGCCCAACGTAGTCGGCTTCGCTCTCGTGCTTGCGGCTAAACGGCAGCAGGACCCCGAACTGCGCCCCGACGCCGAGTCCCCCGACGATCATGTCCTGATACTGAGGAACCGCCGCGCCCGCTGCCACGGAAGCCGCATTCACGGTCGCGTCCGCCAGAATCGATTGCGACATGCGCTCGTTGCCGTGACGGAGGAGCACGTGCGAGACCTCGTGCCCGACGACCGCGGCAAGCTGACCCGGCGTCGTCGCAACTTCGAGCATCCCAGAATGCACCCCGATTTTGCCGCCGGGAAGCGCGAACGCGTTTGGTGTGTTGTCCTCGAAGACGAGCACCTCCCAGCGTCCATCGTCCGGCTGATACTCGGCCGGGATGACTTCGAGAATCGTACGGGCAATGCAGACGACGTACTCGCTGACCCCTGGATCTTGGCTGAGCTTGGCCTGGGACTTCAGACTCGAGAACGCCGCGATGCCCATCGCATCCATCTTGTCCTCGTTGATCAAGGTGAGCTGCCGGCGCCCCGTCATCGTCGTCGAACACGCCGACACGAAGAGCGTCAAAGCCACTATCAAGACCCTCACACCTGAATGATACCGCCATGCGAAGTGGCGCGCATCCTGACGCCCCGCGTTTCGCAGGGTAAGAGCGCTGGCGGACGATGCCGCCTCTCCCGGGCGTGCGTGTTCCGCCAGAGGGTCTCCTGGCTCGCAACCCACCGATAGAACCCCGTCGGGCACGCGTTGCACTGGCGACGAAACGAATACTTCTAGCGAATTGCAGCCTGCCGACCTTATCATCGGGCGATTAGGAGGTTGTCATGCGTTACGGATTTGGATTGGTGTGTATGCTGGCGCTGAGCGCCATGCCGTTGATTGGGTGTAGTGATTCGACCGGCGACGGAGGCGGTAGCGGCACGGGTGGATCGGCAGGTTCCGGGGGCTCCACGGGTGGGGGCGGCTCCACCGGTGGCGGCGGTGCAGGGGAAGACGAATGCACGAACGCCGACGACGCGGCCGTGTACGAAGCTCTGGAATACGAAACCGCCACGGAGACCCTGACGGGCCCGGAAGCTGCCTCGCAGATCGCGAGCGATTGTGTGTTCGGAAACCCGCAAGCGGTGCCGAGCAACCCCGGCTGCGGACCAGAAGCCCAGGCAGTGCTCATCTGCGGTGGAGCGA
>JBATLA010000116.1:0-6396 GCA_049669945.1 Polyangiales bacterium
TGCGCACGTGACCAAGTTCGGCCTGACCCTCGCTGGATTGTTCGAGCAGCTCGACGAGCTCGCGCACACCATCGATGGCTTGCTGGCCTACGCGGATGCAGATGTGGTGCACGCAACCCATCTCTTCCTGCACCACTGCTTCCAGACGTACCTCGACGAGGTCGACCTTTGCGAAGGCGCACCAGATCGGCGGGCCGATCGATTGCCGCTCAGAGCTGCGGCGTGGCACTTCTATCGCAAGAACAACATGGTGATGATGCTCTGGCTGGACCTCCGGGCGCGCCTTCTCGGCCTCGCGCCCTCAGAGCATGCAAGCGTGATTCGCCGTTGGGGCTACTTACTCGCGGCGTTCCAGATCTTCGACGACCTCAAGGACATCGCCCTCGATCTCGGAAAGCAGCCGAGTTACCCACTTCAGATCGCTGCAAACGACTTTCCAGCGGAGTTCTCGTGGATCGAACGGCGATTTGGGATGAAGCGTGCGCCTGTCACCCGCGACGAAGTACCCGAGGTCAACCTCCGCGCAAGCCGCACGGTTCAGCAGTGCATGCAATGGAGTCGGCTCATGGCGCTCGCGCACTTTGACAACGCCTTGCTCTACGCATGGGATCAACGGTGGAGCAAGAGCTGGACCCGGCGCCGAAGCTCGTTCAACCCGGTGGGCGCGACAGCGGCGCCGGTTCGAGGGCACGCGGTGGACCGTTTGGTGAGGGTGCTCCTGGCGACACGCACGCGGAACGCGCAAAGCACCGTCGACGACGAGCACCTCGCGTATGCGCTCGATGCGACGGCATACGACGGCTCGTGGCAGATCTACCTCGCTTTGTTCCCGAACGTTCGGGCGATGTACCGCTTCGCCACGCTGCGGATGTGGATGACCGCCGAGGAAAAGGCGCGCGCGGCAAGACGGCTGTTGCGTCGCTATCCCCGCGCCCGCGCGAACGCTCTACTCGACCTCGCCGATGCTGATGTCGACCATCAGATCGCCGGCGATGGCCTCGAGGCTTTCTCGAAGCTGATCGAGGTCTAGCGTTCTTGGCGCACGCAACCGGGCGGTCGCTTTGAACAACGTGTCCCCGGACCACGGCGCGCCCTCACACTCCGTGTTGAGCTCGTCGACATTGACGCTCCGCGCGGCGAGCGCCTCGGAAATTGCATGCACGATTCCCGGCCGGTCACTTCCAACCAAATCGAGCAAGATCACGTGCCCCTCTTCAGGCGTCTCCTCGAAACCGCGCTCGACGGCGACCCGCAGGCCACCAGCCTGCAAAGCTTCGAGCGCATCGGACAAGGCGTCGACACTGCCGGCGGGGACGCTGACCCGTAGAATGCCAGCAAACTCCCCGGCGAGCCTACTCATCCGGCTCTCCACCCAATTGCCACCGTTCGCTTCCACGACAGCAGACACAGACTCGACCAGCCCAGGCCGGTCCTTCCCAATCACCGTAACGACAAGCGACTCCATGCGGGACAGGCTACCATAGCCGCGATGTTTGCGAAGCGGACTGAACAGGTCGAGCCGTTCCTGGCGATGGAGGTCATGGAGCGGGGGATGGCGATGGCGCGCGCTGGGACGTCGATCGTGCAGCTCGGCGTCGGAGAGCCGAATTTCGACGCTCCCCCAGCGGCGGTTCGGGCCGCCATCGAATCGCTTCAGTCGGGGGAGACCCACTACACCGACAGCCGCGGGCTCTTTGATCTTCGACAGGCCATCGCCAACGACTGCAAAGGCCGCCGCGGAGTCGCGGTCGATCCCGATCAGATCATCGTCACCAGCGGCACGTCACCAGCCATCCTGCTGTGTCTCAACCTGTTGGTCGATCCCGGTGACGAGGTGATCCTCGCGACACCGCACTACCCCTGCTACCCGAACATGATCTCGGTTTGCGGTGGCAAGCCAGTGCTGGTTCCGACAGGTCCCGAGGACGGCTTCGTCATGGACGTGGCGAAGGTGCGGGAAGCGGTCACCCCTCGCACGCGCGCGATCTTCCTTGCGTCGCCAGCCAACCCGACGGGCGCCGTCCAGCCGCGCGAAGTGGTCGAGGGCCTCGCCGAGCTCGGCATCCCCATCCTGTCCGACGAGATTTACGACGGGCTCACGTACGACGATGCCGAGGTGACCTCCCCATTGGGCTTCACCGAAGACACCTACGTTCTCGACGGCTTCTCCAAGCGCTACGCAATGACGGGCTTCCGCATTGGCTATCTCATCGCGCCGAAGAAGGCGATGCGCCCGTTGCAAAGCCTCATGCAGAGCTTCTTCATCTCGACTGCGCAGTTCGTTCAGCAAGCGGGGTCCGCAGCGCTCGCCCACGGTGCCGAGCACGTCGAGCACATGCGCCAGGAGTATTCGATTCGGCGGCGACTCTTGATCGACGGGCTTCGCGGGATGGGGCTTTCGATCCCCATCGACCCCCCCGGTGCGTTCTACGTATTGGTCGACATGCGCCATTTCGAGAGGGATTCGCTAACGCTCTGCTTCGACATCCTCGAGCAGGCGCACGTCGCTCTCGGGCCAGGGCGCGACTTCGGCGAGGTCGCCGAGGGGTTCGTGAGATTCAGCTTCGCAACCGCTCGCCCCGAAATCGAAGAGGCGCTCCGACGATTGTCGCGCGCGCTGCCGAACCTCTGATCATCGCGCGGGCTTGCCAAGCAGCTCGAGAAGAGCTGCTTCGTCGATCACGTTCACGCCGAGCGATTGCGCCTTGGCGAGCTTGCTGCCCGCTTCCTCTCCGGCGACCACGTAGTCGGTCTTCTTCGACACCGACCCCGACACCTTGCCGCCAGCGCCTTTGATGAGCTTGGTTGCCTCGGTGCGCTTCAGCGTCGGTAGGGTGCCGGTCAGAACGAACGTCTTGCCCGCAACGTCGGCAAGCTCTCGCACATCCGCCGATTTTACGCTCAAGTCGACGCCGACTTCTGCCAACCCTGCGAACACCTTGCGCAGGGCCGGCGAATCGAGCTCGCGGAAGATGCTGTCGGCAGATTTGCGCGCGAGTCCCTCGATCGCACCGCGCTCCGCCGACTTCGCGGGGGCAACCATTTCGATGGCTTCTTCCTCCTCAGCCACGTAACGCGCCGCGAAATCGAGCAAGGCGTCCGCCGTCTTGAAATAGGTCGCCACGTCCTCCGCCATCGTCTCGCCCACGTGCCGGATGGCCAAGCCGTTGAGCACGCGCGAAAGCCCGCGGCCCTTCGCTTCCCGGAGTCCAGCAACGACTCGCTCGGCGCTCTTCTGTCCCATGCGATCGAGCGCAGCCAGGGAGTCCACCTCGAGGCGAAACAGCTCGTCGGGTGAGCGCACGCCGAGCTTGTCGACCACCTGATCGACAAGCACCTCGCCCATGCCGTCGACGTCCATTGCGCCGCGGCTAGCGAAGTGGCGCAAACGCTCACGCACTTGGTCAGGGCACGCCGGATTCGGGCAATAGACGAAGATCTCTTCGCTCACGACCTCGGTTCCGCAGGTGGGACACTCCGTGGGCGGAACGAAGCGCTTGGCACCGCGCTTGCGTTGGCTCTTGTCGACCTCGACGACCTGGGGAATGATCTCGCCGGCCTTTTCGACGAGAACGGTGTCACCAACCCGCACGTCCTTACGGTCGAGCTCGACGAAGTTGTGAAGCGACGCGCGGCTCACCGTCGTGCCCGACACGAACACGGGCTCGAGAATCGCCACTGGCGTGAGCTTCCCGGACTTCCCGACCGACACCTCGATGTCGAGGAGCTTCGTCGGCTTTCGCTCGGGCGGGAACTTGTACGCAATCCCCCAATGAGGGTGGTGTCCCGTCGCTCCGAGTCGAGCGTACATCTTGAGGTCGTCGATCTTGATGACCATCCCGTCGATGTCGAAGTCGAGTTCCTCACGGCGCGCTTGATACTCGTCGCAATACCGTAGCGCCTCCTCGTCCGAATCCGTCCGAAAGACCTCGCTCAGGTATACTCCGCCGCCGCGGTCTGCGAGCCATTGCAAGAGCTCGCCCTGGGTGTCCGGCAGCGTGACGCCTTGGTCCCACGCCACTTGATAGAGGAACGCGCGAATGCCGGTTGCTTCGAGGCCTGCCGGATCCTTGCGCTTCATCATCCCAGCGCAGCCATTGCGCGGATTGATCAACGGCTTGTCGAGCGTCGCATTGAACCGCGCGAACTCCGTGAGTGGCCAGTAGAGCTCTCCGCGAATCTCGAGCTCACCATTGCGAACCCCATCGAGGCGCACCGGTACTGTACCAAGCTGACTCACTTGCTTGGTGATCACATCTCCGCGCTGACCATCGCCGCGCGTCACCGCCTGTTCGAGCACACCGTCGACATACGACAGCGACACCGAGATTCCATCGACCTTGGGCTCGACAATCAGCGGCAACGCCTCGACCTCGAGCTCCTTGAGCCGACGTCGAAACCAGGCGGAGAGCTGATCTGGGATCGGCATCGGCTCGCCGCTGCTGTCACGCCTGTTCGGAGAGAGCTTCTCGAGCGACAACATCGGCACGCGATGGTCGACCGTCTCGAACCCCGCGGTGTGGTCTTCCCCCGGCTTCGCATCGACTCGTTCGGCAGGATCCACCCCGAGCTCGTCGGCGAGCTCTTGGTACCGCTCCAGGAGATCATCAAACGCCGAATCGGGGATCTCGGGCGCGCCGGCCCGATACGCTGCCTCGTGGTACCGAATCTGCTCAGCAAGCTGCCGGAGCTCCGTCTCCGCCTTCGGCCCACCGCCCATCCACGAACCTTGCCAGAATTAACCCTCGCCAAAAGGGGTCTGACCCGTTTTTCGACCGGTTAATCGTCGTCTTTTGGGCTGAAGCTGTGACAACGCCTCGGCGCTAGGGCAATTTGTGGGTTGGGGGATGACCGGCGAACGCGAGCATAGACGCAAGCGCGACGAACAGACGCGCCTTCGGTCCCTGGGGGCTTTGTCCCACATGCTCCCGGTGCTGGCGCTCATCTACGCCATGGCCGCGGTGCTGTTTCTGATCGCGCCACCGTTTCAGCCCAACGAGCCCCACATCGTGATCTGTGGCCTGGCGTCAGCTTTTAGCGTGCTTGTCTGGGCGGGCATGCGTGTCGATGACCCGCGTTTCGACACGCCCGTTTCGGTCGCTACGATCGCGATTGCCGCCGGTCTCGGGCTCACCATGTTCGCGGTGAGCGGCGCAATCAGTAACACCGGCACCCTCGCGATCTCGGTCGTGGCCGCCGGCGCTCTGCTCTACCGAACGTCGATGTACGCCCTCATGGTGGGAGTCGTCTTCGTCGGGTGGATCCCCCTCGCATGGGGCTACGCCCCCGGCCCTTTCAGCTTGGGCATGTTTCACCTCTGGGCGGCCACGGTCGTCGGTGGTCTTGTGATGTGGTCGAGGCGCCAACTGATGTTCACGCTTCACGAAGAAGCCGAGGAGGCGGACGCCATGCGTCGACTCTCAACCGCGCAAGCGCGAACCCTCGAACGCGCCCGCGACGCCGCCCTCGCCTCCGCGCAAGCCAAGGGTCAGTTTCTCGCCAACGTCAGCCACGAGGTCCGCACACCCCTCAACGGCATCCTGGGCCTCCTTCAACTGATTGACCCGAAGACATTGCCCCAACGACAGACCGACTACCTCCATGAAGTTCACAAGTCGGCGCGCTCCCTACTCGCCATCGTCAACGACCTGCTCGACTTGTCGAAGGTCGAGGCCGGGGAAATGCGGCTCGAGTCCGTGCCTTTCGACATCGCGGCGACATTTGAGGAGATCACCGTCAACTACGCGTCTGCGGCCCACGCGAAGGGCATCGAGCTGCTCACCGATATCGATCCGGAAGTGCCCCGAGAGGTCTGCGGCGACCCGTTACGAGTTCGGCAGGTGATCTCCAACCTCGTGAACAACGCGCTCAAGTTCACGAAGGAAGGCGAGGTCGTCGTCGGCGTCCGGACGAGCAAACGGAGTGAATCGCACGCCACGTTGCAGCTCTGGGTCTCCGACACAGGAGTGGGGATCGCCAGTGACCGCGCTGAAACCATATTCCGCCCGTTCGCTCAGGCCGACGCGTCGACCACTCGTGAGTACGGCGGAACGGGGCTTGGGCTGCCGATTTGCCAACAGCTCGTGGAGCTCATGGGCGGTCGCCTGAAGGTCGAGAGCGCGGTGGACCAAGGCAGCACTTTCTTTTTCGACGTGCGCTTCGAGCTGGAAGCGCAGTTGAGCGCCGATCTCGAGGCTGTCACGGAAGCGCTCGCCGGTATGGGGGTGTTGGTGCTCGAAGGCAACAACCGCGCACGCGAAACGCTGATGACACAACTCCAAGCGTGGAAAATGAGCCCGACGGCCGCGACCAACTTCGATGGCGCGATGCGGGCGTTCCGGGTGCCGCCCTACCCGGACGCCGCGTTGATCGACCTCCGGAGCATCGGCACTGATT
>JBATLA010000117.1:0-3996 GCA_049669945.1 Polyangiales bacterium
CTGCTGACGGGCTACGGCTTGCTCGCCGTCAGAGGCGCGGCGGGCGACAACTGGATCGCCGACAGCGGAAGCCTGGACGCCCACAGCAAATGGCTGAACCTTGGCACCGGGCTGCTCGTCACCGGCAGCGCGGGGGCCGCGATGCTCGTCACCGCAATGCCGCTCGCGCTTCCCTACAAGGCGAAGACCCCTTGGTGGGCCTGGCTGAGCGGCGGGCTCGGCTTGGGCCTCACGGCCGGGGCGATCGCGGTCGCCGTCACTGCCGATCCAAAGCCAGCCGAGTCGTGCTCGGTCAACAACTTGAACCCCGAGCCATGTGTCAACCGTCGCAGGCAAACCGACCTTGCGATCATGCTTGGTGTCACGGCGGCGCCGCTGCTGACAATGCCCTTGGTCTACTTGTTTCGAAAAAACGAGAAGCGAATCAAGGCCGACCTCTCCCCAGGCATCCACGTGCACCGCTCAGGAGGGACCTTGACCATTCGGGGCCTGTACTGAAACGCGCGCTTTCAGCTGAACAGCGTCATCACCGACTGCAGAGCCTCGGCCACCGGGGCCGACCGTGTCCACGGCAGCTGCGTAAGCAGCACCGGCAGACCAACGACCAGTAGGGTCGCGACTGGGTGGTTTCGGATCGCGGAACCAATGTGCTCGGCGCGTTGTTGTTTGGCCTGTTCGATGATTCGGGAAATGTCTTGATGTTGCATCAGCGACTCCTGTTTGTGAGTTGCCTCACTCCAAAAGCACACCCCGTGCCAAGCAAGATCCCCAAGCTTTCCGCCCAATCCCCACCCGAGCCCCCCCCAATCGACGCCGCCCGTCGCCGCCACCGACGCCGCCCGTCGTCAACGGGGACAGGCTCCCCCCTCAAAACAGCCCTACTTCCAAATGCTTACAAACCCAACCGCGAAAACGCACGCGAGGCTACGCGTAGGCGGCGGCAAACGCTTCGATGAACGTGTCGAGCTCGTCGCCCGGAAGCGCGTTGATGCCTGCGGCCGCGGCGCGGCCACCGCCCGTGGGGAACTGGCGGCAGAGGGTGTCGGCACCTTGCTTGTTCTCGAGCGGGGCGCGGACGCTCACGAGATACGTGCCGTCGGCGCGCTCGGTGAGCACTGCATGGGCCCGGCTCGGAGACTCGTTCGCGAGGTCGTTGCTGTACACGCCGGAGACACGGCGGGCCCACGCCTGGTTTGGCAAGATGAACACCGCGGTCTTGTCGGTCTCGCGTGTGGGCTTCACCGACTCGGCTGACGCCATGTCGTCGCGGTAGCCCGTCTCGAGCTTCTCGAAGGTCTCGCGGGCGTCGTCCACGAACGCGAACGGCGTTGTGTACGAACGAACGTTTTCGAACAGATCGGCAGGCGTGAAATGAAGATCGTCGAGCGACGATCCGTAACCATTGTAATTCATGTACGTGCCGAGGTTCTCGAGAAGCGTGAGCTGCTCCTCGGAAAGGCCGAGGGGTTCGGCAATTGTGCGGGCGCTCGCCTTGAGGTTGTCCCCAAAGGCGCCTGTGACCGCCCACTCGATGTGCGCGCCCTTCAAGTAGCCGTTGACGAGGAGGCTCGTGCATGCGTTGGCGTCGGTGTCGATGATCGTCGTGAGCTTGTCGCTCTCGGGGATCTCCCCGGCAAAATGATGGTCGACGTAGAAGACCTCCGCACCCGCCTCGAGCGCTCGAAGCACGCCGTCGCGGTTCTTGTCGAAGCTGAGGTCGAGCGTGGTGATCCGATCTCCCTCCGACACCTCCGCCTTGGCCACCAGCGCGATGTCGCGCTTCACGCCCGTGATCAGCGTGCTTTGTCGCGGGTCGGCATTGCGGAGCTGGGTGAGGGCGCAGATACCGTCTGCATCGCCGTTGAAGATGTCGATGTCGGCCATGGCGCCTCTATAGCACCCCGGCCGGAGCGGCGATGCCACGCGCGAATGATCACGAACGGAATCACGACGAGCGCGTGGCGGAGCCGAATGCCGCTTCGCTCTTCGCCATACACGGGGCGGACCGGGACCTCTCGAACGCGAAGGCCGCCCGCCATCACTTCGGAGAGCAAGTCGTTGGGGTAGCCGTAGCCTTTCCAGAGCGAGTCCCAGCGAACCGTCCGCAAGGCGCGACGGTTCAATGCCACGTAGCCGCATTGCGAATCATTGATCCTCCGCCCCAACGCCCATCGCGTGAGCCATGAAAGCACATGGTTGCCGGCCCATCGGTGAATCGGCATCTCGCGACGTGCAAGCGGCCAAGCGAGGCGGTCGCCCTTCACGAAGTCCGCTTGGTCGTCGAGGAGAGGTCGGAGCACCGCCTGCAAGTCCGCGGGCGACATTTGACCGTCGGCGGCCAAGACGACCACCACATCTGCGCCGCGGTCGAGCGCGTGCTGGCTACCCGATGCGATGGCAGCGCCCACACCGAGGTTGCCCCGGTGCGCAAGCAACTCGAAGCGGCGTGCGCACGCCCGAGCAGCCTGCGTCGTCCCATCGGTGCTTCCGTCATCGACGACGACGATGTCGTCGACGAAGGCTGGGATACCCGCGAGGGTGGCGCCAATGAGTCCTGCCTCGTTGTAAGCAGGAACCACGGCAGCAATCGTTCGGCCTTCGAGCATGCGCAGGCCGTGGCTATCGTTTCCGTGTCGCACGGTCAACCCCTTGCGCGTGACAGAGCCGCGGCGTACCCCGATCCGAGATGTCGGAAGTTCTCTTCGTGTCCAAACCGCTTGCGCCGCCATGGAACGACAGCAGCAAGAACCTCGTTCGTGACATCACCAGACACCTCGAGCGGCACACGCCCGTGCTGGTCGGGCGCCACGGAGCGGCCGGTGCGTCGTTCTCGCCGGGACTGAGAGAAAATGTCAGCGTCTTCCGATACCTTCTATGGGACGCGAACGCGGACATTTGGCATTTCTTCTTTGCACCCAATCGTAAGAGCTCCGCGGCAGCCAGGTTCGCGGCCGCGGTTCGACGCGTCCCCACGGTTCAGACGGTGTGCAGCCTTCCCCGGGAAGACGCGCCGCTCGACAAGCTCGTGTTTGCGGACGTGACGGTTGTACTGTCCGAGTTCGCCCACCAGCGTTTCCGGGAAGCCGGTATCTCGGACGCGTCGCTTCGGAGGATTCCCCCCTCCTTGCCGCCTCTTCCAAGGCCAAGCCCGAATGAGCGAGCCCTCCTTCGGAGGAAGCACGACATCCCCGAGTCCGCTTCGGTTTGGATCTATCCCGGGGACCTGGAACATGGAGGCGGTGCCGACGTCGCCCTCGAAGCACTGGCCGATTGCAACCGCCCAGACGCGTTGTTGTTGATGGCCTGCCGCGACAAGACGAAGTCGTCCGCTCCCGCACGGACGCGGCTGAGCGCGCAGGCCAGGCGCTGGGGCATCGAGACGCGCCTTCGTTGGATCGGCGAAACGCCGGACATCCACGAGCTCCTCGCGCTCAGCGACTTCACCGTCCTGCCCAATCGATCCCCCTACGCCAAGATGGACTACCCACTCGTCGTGCTCGAAGCCATGTGCATGGGCCGACCGGTGTTGGTCGGGACAGGAACACCCGCCGCGGAGCTCGCCGAGGGGGGCGCCGCCGTTGCGGTAGAGCCGGTGGGAGCGGCACTGGCCGACGCAATCGAGAAGCTCAGCACCGACGAAGGCGCCCGGCAGGCCCTCGGACAGCGAGCGCGCGAGCTCGTACTGCAGCGCTTTGCACCCGCCAAGGTCGCCGCGGAGTACGAGCGGCTATACGAGGCCCTTCATGGCGGATGATCCGAATCGAGACCTCCGGCGGTACTACGACGACTTCAGCGCCTCGTACGATCGAGGTCGGGAGTCCCCCTACCACCGGATGATCGACGACCTCGAGATCGAGATTGCGACTCCGTACGCGCGCGGGGCGCGGGTGCTCGAGCTCGGCTGCGGGACGGGGCGCCTGCTCATGCGGCTCGCGGAGCTCGCCGAGGAGGCCGTTGGCGTCGATATCTCGGAAGGGATGGCGGCCAAGCCGAGAG
>JBATLA010000118.1:0-6622 GCA_049669945.1 Polyangiales bacterium
GATGATGGATCAGCTGCTCCCCGGCACAGACCCCGACCTGGTTCGCGTCGTGCAGAAGCACCTGAAAGCGGACGGCGCAGACATCCACCTGAAGAGCAAGGCTGCCAAGCTGGAGAAGAGCGGCGGCAAGGCCCGCGTCACGATCGAGACCGACGGCAAGGAGCAAGTCGTCGAAGCCGAGAAGGTGCTCGTGGCGGTGGGCTTCAAACCCAACTCGGCCGGGATCGGGCTCGACAACGCCGGAGTCAAGCTCGACGACCGCGGTCATGTCGCCGTCGACGAGCAAATGCGCACCAACCTGCCTTCGATTTACGCGGTCGGTGACGTCGCCGGGATGCCCTACCTCGCCCACAAGGCCTCGAAGGAAGGTGAGATCGCGGCCGAGGTCATTGCCGGACACAAGGCGGCCCGCGACTACCGCGGCATGCCCGCGGCGATTTTCACCGACCCCGAAATCGCCACGGTCGGCATGACCGAAACCCAGGCGAAAGCGGAGGGCAAGAAGGTGAAGATCGGCAAATTCCCCTTCGCGGCATCCGGGCGCGCGATGGCCGTCAGCGAAACCGATGGCTTCATCAAAGTCATCATCGACGAAGCCGACAACCAATTGCTCGGCGTCGCCATCGTTGGCCCCGAGGCAAGCGACCTGATCAGCGAGTCGGCGCTCGCACTCGAAATGTGCGCGTTCGCCGAGGACGTCGCGCTCACCGTGCATCCCCACCCCACCCTGGGCGAAGGCGTCATGGAAGCGTTCAAGCATGCGTTGGGCGAAGCGGTGCACATCATGAATCGGCGCTGAGCCTCCGACGTGCTGTTCTGCCGCCTAGGGACCGTCGACTACGCGGGCGCACACCGCCTGCAGAAGGAGCTTCAGGCGAAGCGAATCGCCGGCGACATCGAGGACACTGTGCTGCTCTTGGAGCACCCACCGGTGTTCACCCTCGGTCGTTCCGCGAAGGAGCACCACGTGCTCGCGCCGAGCGAAGTGCTCGAAGCCCGTGGCTTCTCCGTTCATGAAGTTGGCCGCGGCGGCGACGTCACCTATCACGGCCCCGGACAACTCGTCGCCTACCCGATCATCGACCTCAAGCCCGATCGCAAAGACGTACGCAAGTACGTGTGGTCGCTGGAAGAGACGATGATTCGCACCTGCGAGGAGCTCGGCCTCGAAGCGCAACGTGTCGAGGGGCTCAACGGCGCTTGGATCGAAGACCGTAAAGTCGGCGCAGTCGGAGTACGCATCAGCCGCTGGGTCACGATGCACGGGCTCGCGCTCAACGCGAACACGGACCTCAGCCACTTCGAGCTGATCGTTCCGTGCGGCATTCAAGACAAGGCTGTCACCTCGCTTTCCGCCGAGCTCCGACGCCACATCGGAGTCGACGACATCACGGGGCCGCTGGCCGCTCACTTCGCCGCGCTCTACGGCGCCGACATCGAATGGCGAGACGCGCCCCCAGGCGGCGTCAGCTTCTGAGAAAGTACCTGATCGCGCTCTGACCCATCGCCGTCGTGCCCGCACCGGCGACCCCCGCCGACACGACATTTCCGGCGCCCGGTACGAGCTTGGCGATCGTTTGAGCCGAAAAGCGGAGCCCCATCCCGAGCCCACCGACCACGCCGAGGCTCCCGACCCACTCCGCGGCAGTCTTCTTGTCCCAAGCACGACCGCTCAAATACGCCAGCGAGCTCACCATCATCGCCTGCAGCGGCCCCAGCACCACCATGTCGGAAAATGGAATCGGCGTGAGGCCGACCGTGACGGACACCGCCGTGCACGCTTGCACGATCTCGTTGCCGATCCGTACGCGGGCCTCGCTCGCGCGCGTGAGCGAGCGAGCCGCCTCCAATCGCGTGACCTCGGGCAACGCGAGGACCATCGCTTCGGAGAGTCCGCCCAGACCGTGGCCACTGATCGCAGAAACCGCACGCGGGGGGTCCGCATGGAAACCCGAATCCCTGATCTTTGCCTCGAGCCCCGCGCGCGCCGCCTCGACATCCGCCGCGCCACGCCCGATGAGATCCGCGTGCGTCAGCAAGGGAAACACGCGCAGTGGATCTGTACCCTCCGGCAAATCAGGGAGCAGGCTCTTGGCGTGCTCGATGACCCGCTTGGCATCGTCGAGGTTGTTCGGCTCGAACGCCAGGAACACCAAATCGGGCACTTCCTTGTCGAGCGCCGCCTTCCACTGCGGTCGCGCGGCGTCGTCTGCAAGGTCGATCTCGAGCCAGCTGATCTTCGCCCCTTCATGCTCGAGGTGTATCCACTCCCCGTGGTCGGCATGAAGCGGCTCCCGGATGGGACGCCGTTCGATCAGCGCGCGCAGAAGCGACGAACGACCGCTGCCAGATAACCCGAGCGCGGCGATGCGCGGGGGGCGCCGGTTGAGCAGCAACGAGCGAAGTCCGATGAGATCGTTCTTGATGCTGGAGACCAGCGGAACTTGATCGAGGACGCGCACGAGTTGATCCAGCGCTACCTCTTTGCCGCGACCGCTCATCGAACAATTCATTCGCCGTCATGTCTGTCCGCGCAAGCCGAGTCGTGTTAACGTCCGCGCGGGGAAGCGAATGGCGGCGGATTGGCTCAATGCGTTGGAGGGCGTGGGGGGGCGGCTCGTGCCCGCAGCCCGCGTTTTCGTGGATTCCGAGCACCCCTCATCGCCGGGCGCGGGGGCTTCGGGCATTCGCTGGCTCGCGGCCCAACTCGAGGATTTCGTCGATCGCGACACCGACGACGGCCAAGACGATCGCTTCGTGGAGGGCGCCGGCTCGCTTCTTGGTCTCCTGTTGATTCAGCACCTCGGCGGCCAGGCCCGGGAGCGCGAGGGTTGTCACCGGGTCCAGCTCGGACGCTTCGGCTGGTTCGACCCTTTCGCAGCGATCCAAGACGCTCTCGACGCGGAGGATCCACGGGCTTGTTTATCGGACTACCTCTCGGTGGCCGAACGAGAGGCGAAGGCGGAGGGTCCCGTGTCTCGCGTCGTCCGGGCCTTTGCCGACACGCTCGTGCATGAGCGACCCGATCTCGACATCGAGTCGCAGTTCGAGCTCACCGTCGATCTCAACAACGGCGCCAGCGTCGATTTGGCGCGACTCGAGCGGGTCGCCCGCGCACAGGACGACGACGCGACCACCGAAGCGGCCCGGCGAATCATCAGCATGCTGCCTGGCACTGACACGAAAGAAGCGACGCCTTGGCACGAGGCCGCTCTTCGCCTGCTACCGCGGCTCGTCTCGCGGCAGTTCCTCGACTCCCTGCCGGGCGACCAGTCATTGTACGCCGAGGGCGTCGGCGACGACGTTCACTTGGCCCTCCAGCTCCGTTACGGCGAGCGCGCCCGATACGTCCGTTCCTCCGAGATCGACGCCTGGGCGCTCGAACGAAGCGCGGCGCGTCAACAAGCCATCGAAAACCTCACCTCGAGGTCGCGAAAGCTCCGCCTCGAGCGTGTGACCGATGGCGTGTTGCGCGTGCGGCAAGGCGATGGCCTCGACGGCGCTCGTTTGCTCTTGCCCGACCTCGCGGCGCGACTTGCACGCCTCGGCAACGATCGCTGGATCGCGGCTGCACCACACCGCGATGTGTTGCTTCTCGGCTACAGAACCGCCGTTCGCGAGCTCGCGAAAAGGACCGAAGACGCGGTGCAGCGCGCACCGCACCCGATTTCGGCGTCCCTATTCGAGGTGACGCCTCACGGCCCGCGCCCTTTGCCGCGCTAACAGAACCAGTCACACTACGGCCGTGTCGCAGCCGAGACACATGCGGGATCATCCCTACGCGCCGTTCATCGACCGCGTGCACAAACCCGCCCAGTACCTGGGTGGCGAGCAGGGACAGGTGCGAAAGGAGTGGGACTCCGCGGCCTGCCGCGTCTGTCTGGCGTTCCCCGATTTGTACGAGATCGGCATGAGCCACCTCGGCTACAAGATCCTCTACGACATCGTCAACAAGCAGACAGACCTCCTCGCCGAACGCGCGTACGCAGTGTGGGAGGACATGGAGCAAGAGCTCCGGCAGCACGCGCAGCCGCTCTGCGCGCTCGAGAGCGCGCGCCCGCTTCGGGACTTCGACGTCGTGGGGTTCTCTCTCCAGTACGAGCTCACGTACACCAACATCCTGCAGATTCTAGAGCTTTCGCAGATCCCTCTGCACAGCGCCGACCGGACCGAAGACGACCCGCTAGTCGTCGCCGGCGGCCCCACCGCAACCCACGCCGAGCCGATGGCGCCTTTCATCGATGCGTTCCTCATCGGCGACGGAGAAGCCAAGCTGCCCGAGCTGATGCGTGCGTGGGCCACCATGAAGGCCGAGGGCGTCGACCGGGCCGAACGCCTGCTTCGAGTCGCCAAGCTTGGCGGCTTCTACGTTCCTGCGCTCTACAGGAGCGTGCCGACCGAAGAGACCGAGATGCGCATCGTGGAGCCTACGCACCCCGAGGCGCCGTTCCCGGTTCGCCGATCCTTCGTCGAGGATCTGAATGAGTACCCCTTCCCTGTAGATGGGCCCATCGCGAGCTGCGAGACCGTGTTCGACCGCGCCTCGATCGAGGTCGCGCGCGGTTGCACGGAAGGTTGCCGCTTCTGTCAGGCCGGCATGATCTATCGCCCGGTCCGCGAGCGGGAGCCCAAGGCCATCGTCGAGGCCTTGGTTCGCTCCGTCGAGGAAGCCGGGTACGACGAAGCGTCGCTGACGTCGCTGTCCACCGCGGACTACAGCGCGATCGCGCCCCTCGTGCGCGAGTCCATGGAAGCGCTCGCTCCGCATCAGGTCTCGCTCAGCGTCTCCTCGCTCCGCGCCTACGGCCTCAGCGAGGACGTCCTCGACGACATGAAGCGCCAGCGTGCCGGAGGCCTGACCTTCGCGCCGGAGGCGGGCAGCCAACGCATGCGTGACGTCGTCAACAAGAACGTCACCGACGCCCAACTCATGGAAACGGCGGAGCGCGTGTTCTCGCGAGGGTGGAGCAAGATGAAGCTCTACTTCATGATTGGCCTACCCACTGAGGAGGACGAGGACGTTCGCGATATCGTCCGAACGGGCGCGCGTGCGCTCGATGTGGCCCGCCGCGTGCGTGGCGACAAGCGCGCGCGTGTCACCGTCAGCGTCTCGACCCACGTCCCGAAGCCGCACACGCCATTCCAATGGTGCGCGATGGACTCGCACGATGAGATCCGGCGCAAGCAGTCGGTCCTGCGCGACGAAGCGACCAAAACTCGAGTCCACTTGAAGATGCACAACTCGGACGGCTCATGGCTCGAGGGAATGCTCGCTCGCGGCGACCGGCGGCTTGGCGACGTCATTGAGGGGGCGTTTCGACGCGGCGCTCGTTTCGACTCCTGGGACGAGAAGCTCGACTTCGGCGCTTGGATGGATGCGCTCGAGGAGCAGCGCATCGACCCTGCGTGGTTCCTAGGGACGATCCCCGTATCTGCCCCGCTTCCGTGGTCACACATCGACGTCGGCCTCGAGCAAGGGTTCCTCGCCCGCGAGTACCGAAAGGCCCTTCGGAATCGCCTCAGCCCACCCTGCGGCAAGACGGTGGGGAGCTTCGTCCATCATACGAACGTCCAAGACGCGGAAGCCGAAAAGAAGCGACTCGTCTGCTACGACTGCGGGGTCGCCTGTGACCTGACCCAAATGAAGGAAGAGCGCATCGGCTTCCTGCGAAGCATGGATGCCCTCGGGCCCCGCGCGCCGGCGACGCTACCCGTCTCCGAGGACACCGAGGACCCAATGGTGGACCGGCGGCCGTTCCACGACGTCGATCAAGGCCCGCCGATGCGGATTCGGCTCGGCTTTCGCAAGATCGGCCGGCCCTCCTACAGCTCCCATCTCGATCTCGTCCGGAGCTTCCCGAGAATGCTTCGGAGGGTCGGTCTTCCCCTCTACTACAGCGAAGGTTTCCGGCCTCTTCCCAAGCTGACGTTCGGTCCGGCGCTGCCCGTCGGCACCTCGAGCCTCTGCGAGCACGTCGACGTCCGGCTTCGCGCCGCCGAGTCTCCAAACCTAGACAAGCTCTGCGAACGATTGAATCAAGTCGCGATCGACGGCATCGAGTTCTTCGGATGCGAAGTGCTCGGCCCGAACGACGCAGCACTCAACCGAGTGATCGAGATGACGGACTTCGTCGCCGCCATTTCGAGGCAGGAACTCCGCGACCAAGGCATCGAGGACGAGCGCGCCCTCCAGGCCATGCTCGACCAGCGCCCCAGGGATTTGTTCTTCGATCGCGACGTCCGCGGCGTGAAGAAGCGCGTCGACATCGGCGCCGTCTTGGTCGACCTGTGCGTCGGTGCGGGCGCTGAGGCCGTGGAAGCAGCAGGCCTCGCCGGAGACCTCCTACCCGTGACGATCACCCTGCGAATGGACGGGAAGACCACACCGCGCCCCGGCGAAGTGCTGCGTGTCCTCACCGGTATCGACGAGCTTGCGCCCAGGGTCATCCGCTCGGCGTTCTTTGCCCTCCGCGGCGAGCGGCGCGTCGAGCCGTTGCAGCTCGAAGACCTTCGGGGCAAGCCCTCTGTCGAGGCCGCCGAATGACCGACCGCTTCGACATTGTCCGCAGCTTGGTGCGCGCCGCTGCCGATCGCACCATCGAGCGGGTCAAAGGAACCCGGG
>JBATLA010000119.1:0-6135 GCA_049669945.1 Polyangiales bacterium
GCTCTGAAGATCTTCGTACCGCTGATGCTGGGAATCATGGGCGCAGGGCTGCAATCCGCAAGACCGCTCCGAAGCCTCTTGTGCATGTTGTCTTCACGGGCTGGCGTTGGGCTGCTACCGAAACCCAATGCAGGCAAGTTCGCGCGTCCGGAACTCGGCGCGTACCACCGCTTCCACGTGGTGTCGCCGAACTTCGCCGCCGCGTTGAGGGTGCCGCTCATCGTTCGCGCCACGGGGTCACGCGAGACTATTGCGAGTCCTACGAGTTCTCGGCATCCACCTGTGGACCGGTCATGCTGACGAGGACAAAATCAACTGCGATTCTTGGCATCGTCGTGTCTCTGACGGCGTCGGGCTGTCCCGATCCGAAACCCGTGGACAGCAGCAAACCGATCGAGACTCAAGCCGATTGGGTCACAGCGGAGGCACCCCGAAGCGTCGGGGGTCGGAACGCCTACGAGCTCCTGTACGATTCGCTTGGGCAGTCCGAGTCCTCCGGGCAGCAACTCATCCAGGTCGTGGGCCAAGAGGCGATCAGCGTCACCTGCTGAGCTCCACGCGGCGATGACACCATGATCGCGCTGTGCAAGGAAGTCGTCGCGACCCTTTCCGTCACGCCCGCATCGTAAACGCTTGACGCGCGGCCTGAGTCCACGCGAGAGTCGACGGATGGGTCACGGCAACTTCGGAAGCAACGGTGAGATCGTTCTGCGAGTGACGTTCGGTTTTCAGGCAGACGCCGCGGACCTCGCCGCTTGGACGACCTGCTTCGAGCACGCCTCCAAGATGCTCTACCACGCAACGTCTGGCACGGCGCGGATCGCTCAGGTCGTCTATGCGAACGACAGCACAGGCGGTACGTCCGCGGATGCCTGGATCACCGAGTACGGCTGGTCCTATTTCGACGCTCAGCACCCTGGCGAACCCGAAGGCTTCTTCGGCACCGACGACATTTCGATGACGCTCTCCAGCACCGCGGCGAGCAAACCCTTCGAGGTCCTTCATGAGTTCGGACACTACGCGTTTGGTCTCGGAGACGAGTACTCCCCAACGGACTCAAGGATCAAATGTACAGCAAAGCAGCAACAGTTGGTCGCGCCAGGAGTGGACAATCCAAACGTCGAACAAGCGTGCATCATGGGCGCCCGGCCGATCAACAACTCGGGGTATTCGAGCACGGATCCAGTGCATGGGTGGATCACCGAGTTTTGCAACGAAGCAAATCACCTGCACAACCCAGGGACCAGTCATGCCATCGAACATGGTGACAAGTCGTGTGAGGAAGTAATCCAGCAGCTCTATCCCAACGTCGAGATCGCCAGGGGCTCACCCAAACGAGACTTCACGGCGTTCTCGGCTCCGGTGTGGACGCCCGCGGATCCGGGGTCGGAAATCGTGCTGGTCGCAAACGGAGCTGAGTTTGGCCCGGCCGCCGGAGCTACTCCCAGCGACGTCATCATGGAAGCGGCCAACTACTTCTCGGAGTCGGCGAGCTCGGCGAACGATTCCGTAGAGTTGATCCCGTACGAAACGCCAGTGCCCCATCTCAATGTTCCAGCGCAGCCCTCCGTCGCTCAGGCTGTGGAAGTCGCTGCAAAAACCATCAAGCGCCGTGCGCGGCAACGCGTCACTCGAACCATCGTGGTCTTTGCGACGAGCTCCGCCGGTTTGCCCTCGATGAGCGAACGCGCCAAGGAGCTCGCACGTGACGGGATTCGCGTCGTCACGGTCGGCCTCGGACAGAACCAAGCCACACTGCAAGCGCTCGCCCAGGAAACCAACGGCGCGTACTACGAGGCCAACCCGAGCCACGACGTCAACAAGGTCCGCGACGACGTGATGAGCTTCGTGGATGAGCTCCGCCTCGGCCCACCCATTTTCAAGCTTTCTTCCGACTCCATCACGACCAGAAAGAAGACGGTGAGAATCGACGAAGGCGCGAGGCGGATCAAGTTCGTCTTGAGCCATCCACCAAATGCTGGCCTCCGCTTGTCAGCCGCGCCGATTAATCCGGCTGCGCGCGCGCCTGGTCACATCTCCGTTCTTTCGAACCCCAAGCGGTCGTACCAAACGCTGACGGTCGACCAACCCGTCCCCGGCAAGTGGAAGGTCGAGATCCAGGGTTTGTCCGACGCGCCCTTCACGCTGACTGCATACAGCGACAACCCGAAGGTGCGCGTGGGAGTCACGGGCGCCGAGCGCCTCTATCGCCGAGGCGACGAGGTGACGCTTCACACGGTCGTGAGCTGCCCGTCGCCGGTGGTGGGGCTCTCGAGGGCCGTCGCCAAAGTCACTTCACCCAAAGGAAAAACGAAGACGCATCGACTCAAGAAGGGGCGTGGGGGCGTTCATTCGGCAACCTTCAGAGTGAAAGAGCCCGGCTCCTACGAGGTGCAGGTGATCGTTCGCAACAAGGGACGCGCGAGACCCGCCGGCCTAGCTTCCGAGGACCTCGCCGCGTTCGACGCGGCGTTCAAGATTCCCAAATTTCGACGCGTCAAACGTTTCCGGGTTCACGTCGTCTAGCCCCTGGCTAGGCCCTAGTTGCCATCGGGCGGCACGCACGTGCCGGCGTCGTCGCAAGTACCCGTCCACGAAGCCGGATCAGTTTCAGCTTCCGACGCGGCACACCTGGAGCCACTCGCCACGGTCGTCTTGCAGCAGAGCTCGTCGGTGCACGTATATACCCCAGGACCGCTGAAGAGTTTCGAGAAGTCGCACGTGGTCGAGTGGCAAGAGGCAGACGGGGCACAATGATCCGCTGGATCGCAAGGTGCGCCCTTTATGCACACGAGGGGCCCATCCGGGGCTGGCTCGGGGAGGCATCTGTAGGCAAGTGGCCCGTTACACGTTTGAGCGCAGGGATCATTTTTCGCTTTGTTGGCACACGGCGACCAGTTCTTGGGGCAGCCGTCTGAAGAACAGCCCACCGCCGGTGCGATGAATGCGCAAGCAGCAAGTAGACCGATGACTCTGGCGACGACGGAGATCCTCATGGCACTACCCTTTCAGGTTTCCTTACGATCGGAACGTCCGATGAAACCACCGACTCGGGTTGCTGTCCATACGTAAAAGTTCCTAGGGCACGAAGGTTCAGGACTGGTGCGAGCTCGCACGCAGCTTGAAAATCCGCGAGCTTTCGGGCAGTTTCGATCCCATGCGCATCTATCTCTCCGCTGCGCTCTTGCTCTTGTCGCTACTGGCCGGCTGCGCGGACGCGTCGAGCTGCGGTGAAGGTCTCGAGCTAAGAGGGGACCGCTGCATACCGGTTTGTGTCGACGTGTGTGGTGAGCATCAGGAATGCGTCGTGGGCGAGATTCAGGCGCAGTGCGAATGCGTCTCCGGATATGCAGGCGACCCGTGCACCTGGACCGGAGGGCTGAGGGACCCACAGTTCACGGATCCAAGCGCTTGGGCGGATGCACCGAATTCCGCGGCCGTCCTGCCGCTCGAGTCGGGACTGTCTGGGCCGGGCATCGCATCGTTCACGAGCGAGATCGTATGCACCTCCGGGGCCGTCGCGCAGGTCGTGGAGATGCCGAGCTACGCCGACGCGGAGCCTTTCGTCATCGAAGTCGACTATCAATCCGAGGACGTCATCGGGGTGGACGTCGGCTACAACCGAGCGTTCCGACGGCTTGGCAACCAAGTGCCTGGAGGGGGATGGTGGCCGTACCGATTCTGTGTGGGCGAGGCTGGCTATGGAGGCGACGTGAAGTTCCAGGTCGCGGCGTTCGAGCGCTTGCCGGACTGCCTCATCGCGCCGATCGGAACGATCAAGGTGGATCGGTTCGAGATCCTCGTGGCCAACGAAGGAGAGTGCCCGACGCCCGGCTCCGTGTTGAACGGGCAAGCCAATGTCGGCGAGGGAGGTTGGGAGTTCGACGCGCCCGGATCTTCGGAGGGTGGCCTTCGAGAAGGCAAGGGCGAGGCGGGGACGAGCGCCGCATGGGTCCACAAGCCCGCCGGCAGTGAAGACCGCGCGGCGATGTACACCTCGGTTTCGGTTCCGCTGCCGGACGAGGACAACCCTTCGCCTGCGCTCCGCTTCTGGTGGAGCGGCAAGCCAAACTGGTCGTACTGGGTGAACATCGGCACGTACCCGGGTAGAGAGGTCACAATACGTCCACTCGACGTGCTCATCGGAGATGGCACGCCGCAAGTGCACACCTATTGCCTTCCCCCCTGGACGCACGGCAACGTCGTAGACCTCTCGTTCACGACGGGCGGCGGTAGGTTTCCGGACGAAGCCGAGCTAGCCGTCGACAACGTCGAGATCATCTCGGATCCGAAATGCGGTGTGTCGCAGGACCTACTCGATCCGAGCTTCGACGCGGCACCCAACCGCCGGCCGGGCGTGTGGAAAAGGCTAGAAGACGAGCAGGTGAGCACGGTGAACATCATCGATGATCCGACGCGCGCGCGTCCGCCCGGCTCGGGAGCGCTCGAGCTCGTCTACGGAAGCAACCACGCGTGGCTCGATGCCAACACGTATGTTTGGGTTCCCCCTAGCGAGGGGGAACGAGGGCCACAGCTCGTTTACCATTCCAACACGCCCGCGAGCCCCGGCCTCGGGGTGTTCTGGGCGCTCGGCTCCGCGACGCTTCCAAACGCTCCATGCGAAGGCGAGTTCTGCCCGACGACGCCGCTCACCTCGCAGCTGCCGCGCGGCGGCGATTGGCGCCGCAACACGGTTTGCCTTCCACCAGAGTGGGCGGAGCGTTGGTATCTCTTCTGGGTGGCGATTCGCCCGTCCGTAGAGCCGCTCGAGGTGTATGATCCCCCAAGGGCGGTCCTCCTCGACGACTTCGAAGTCCGGACCTCCGAGGAGTGCCCTGCCCGCTAGCGACGGCGCGCCCTCGATGTCCGTAGGCTCAAGGTCGCGGCATCTCTCCACGATCGCCTACACGCTCTCCGTGTTGGGGGGCGCCCTCTATTTCCTCGGGTGGGCGGGTTTCGGCATCTGGCCCCTCGAGCTCGTCGCGTTCGTGCCCCTTTGGTGTGCGCTCGAGCTGCTGCAGGGTCGCCCCTGGAAGCACGCGGCCGGCGTCGGGCTGATGTACGGGACCGTCGCGATGGGGGGCGGATATCACTGGATGTTCGAAACCTCGCGGGAGTTCTCTGGCTTCGGAGCAATCGCCAACGTCGGGGTCTTCATCGCGTGCGCGGCCTATCTCGGGTCTCAGTTTGGAATCCAAGCCCTCCTCTATCGCGCGGTCCGCGGTCGAGGTGGGAGCGTCACGAGCGCGGCGCTCTGTTCGCTCCTGGTGACGGAGTGGCTGTTCCCGAGGTGGTATCCCGCCTTCGTCGGCAACTCGCTCGTCGACCAGACGCTCTTCGTTCAGGTCGCGGATCTCGGCGGGCCACTATTGCTCAGCGCCTTGGTGGGGATCGTGAACGTGGTGTTGTTCGAACTGCTTCGCTGGACGCAAGGTTCCCGCGGATTTCCTGCGCTCGTTCTCACTGCGGCGACCAGCGCTCTGATGGGTTCTGCTCTGTACGGGTCGCTTCGAATCGGGAAGATCGACGCGGCAGTGGAGACGGCTCCAGCGATCGAAATCGGTTTGGTCCAAGCTTACATGAGCATCCCCGCCAAGGCGGAGGACCCGCTCGAATCCCCCAGACGACATCTCGAGCAAAGCCGCGAGCTCGAAGCACGAGGAGCGCTCGACCTCCTCGTCTGGCCGGAAACGTCGTACTACCCGTACCTGCCCCGTTCAGTGCCCTTCGAGGCAGCCGACGTGCGCGCCGGCCTCCGGAGCCCGATCCTTTTCGGCGCATTCTCGTTCCGGATGGAGAGCGGGCGAATGCGCGTCTACAATTCGGCGTTTCTCCTGGAGTCCGATGATTGGATCCGGAGCATGTACGACAAGAACCACTTGATGCTGGGAGGCGAGCACATCCCATTCGGAGAGAGATTCCCATTTCTCTATCGACTCGTACCCAACGCGGGCCGCCTGACCCCGGGAAGGCAACTAGAACCACTGCAATTGGGGGCATGGCGGATTTCCACGCCGATCTGCTACGAAGACATCCTTCCCGGCTTCATTCGCGACATGGTCAATCACGCGGAGCCCCACATCCTGATCAACCTCACAAACGATGTCTGGTTCCGGGACTCGCAGGCGACGTGGA
>JBATLA010000120.1:0-2002 GCA_049669945.1 Polyangiales bacterium
ACCTCAGCAAGGCGGGTCAGCAGCTTCTGATCGAGGATGCGCTCGAGCTCGCGAAGCTCAGCGAGGCAGACGAGTTCGCCGGTCCGCCGGACCCCTCCGAGCTCTCGAAACCGCGGCAGTGGGCCAATTTGGACACCTTCGATGACGCCGTTAGCGGGATTTCCGCGGACGAGGCCTTGCAACGCGCGTTCGAAGGTGAGCGCGCTGCGTTTGATTTCGATGCACGCATCGCGAACAGTGAGGGCGCGTCATTCACACGCGCGCGCGGAATGAGTGCGCTCGTGACGAGCGGAGGCTTCTCCGGCGGAGATGTGGGCACTTACGCGTCGGTGGTCGTGACGCCGGTCGCCGACGACGAGGGCGGCAAGAAGCGCCGCGGCTACCACTGGTCGGCTTCGCGCCACTATGCCGAGCTCGAACCAAGTCGGGGTGTGGGGGAAGAAGCCGCCCGCCGCACCATTGCGCAACTCGGCGCACAGAAACTACCGACGCAAGAGCTGCCCGTCATCTTCGACAAGGACGCAGCGCGTTCGATCCTCGGCTTGCTTGCGGGCTGTGTTCTCGGCGGCTCGATCTGGCGCAAGAGCTCCTACTTGGTCGATCGCGTCGGCACCCAAGTGGCCAGCGACTTGGTCACGATCATCGACGACCCGCTGCTGGTGCGCGGCCCCGGCTCGCGCGCGTTTGATGGTGAGGGCTTGATCTCGCGGCGCAACGTCGTCGTGAAAGACGGCAAGCTCGAGACCTACCTCTTGGACACGTACAGCGCGCGCAAGCTCGGTCTGCAGAGCACGGGCAGCGCCTCCCGCTCGCCCTCGGGCGGCATCTCGCCCTCGACCAGCAATCTGACCCTTCAGCCTGGCACTGTCAGCCGTGACGCCCTCCTCGCCGACACCAAGCACGGCCTCTATGTCACCGGCATGATGGGCTTCGGCTTCAACTCCGTCACCGGCGACTTCAGCCGCGGCGCCTCGGGCTTCCTCATCGAAAATGGCGAGCTCGGCCATGCCGTCTCCGAGGTCACGATCTCGCTCAACCTCGACGACCTGTTGCGGCGAATCGATGCGGTAGCCGACGACATCGACCACCGAACGTCGATCGCGTCGCCGACGTTTAGAGTCGCGTCGATGACGCTTGCGGGCACGTAGCTCTCAGCGTCAGTCCTGCTGCGCCCGCGCGACCATCACATCCACGTAGCTACCCAGATCCGGGCAAGTGATTCCCGTGCCGGCCAGCACCTCGCGCGTGTTCCGGTCGTCGTAGATCACGTCGGTCTTGAGGTGGTCCAGGAACGCTCGCGTCGTGTTTGTGAAGCGCTGCATGCCTGGGGCGCGCATGAGCGCCGTGGCAAGGTTCAGTGGGTCGTGCTCCCTGGGCGCTGGGCGTCCGGTCGCTTCGGCGAAGAGTTGTAACGCGTGGTGCACCGTGACCGGTTTTGGGTCGACGATGTGGAAGGTGCGTCCAACCGCGCGCTCGTCTTCGGCGATCTTGACGGCCGCCTTCACCGCGTAGTCGACCGGAACGGTGCTGATGCGGACACCCGTGCGGCTTGGCGTTGGGATTCGGTAGTCCTCGGGGGCGCTCAGCAGGAAACGAATCAGAAGATACAAGCCGCCGAGGTCTTCGGTTTCACCTGTCATCGAGTCGCCCACCATCAGGGCGGGTCGCAGGATGACAATCGGGAGATCGTCGGCGCATTCGCGCAGCATGCGCTCGGCCCGGTAGAGCGATTCCTCGACCGGGTTGCGAAACCCCATCTGGTCGGTGAGCTCGGTTTCTTGAACGAAGCCTTCACGGTTGCCCGAGACTGTCGCGCTCGACCAAAACACGAGTCGCCGAAGGCGCGGAACATCCTCGGCGAACTCGAGAACCTCGGCGGCGGACTTCACGTTTCCCGCTGCCTCTTCTTTCGTCGCAGCGGGGTCGGTGACGCACGCACAGTGGTGAATCACTTCGACGCGCTCCGTGAGTTGCGCGAGCTCTTCGCCGCTCAAGCCGAGAT
>JBATLA010000121.1:0-3102 GCA_049669945.1 Polyangiales bacterium
GGCATGGTCTATTGGTTCGCCCGAGCCAACGGCGGCATGGAGGCGCTGATCGACGTCGACCCGGGCAGGTTCTTCTGCCGGAAGTGCCACAACCCGAGCGACGGCGCCGCGAGTGACATACCCAGCTGCGCCGATTGCCATGAACCGGGAAGCGACCCTCCGAAGCATCTCCAGTCGGACACCTGCCTCGGATGCCACGGCCGCGGGAGCGAAGCGGCGCTGGCATTGCAGGCCATGGACGTTCACGGCGGGACTTACTCATGCGCCGGATGCCACAAGTCGAACGACGTCCATGGCAACGGTACGGAGTACGACAGCAAGCTCCGCCCCGGCGCGGTCGAGGCGCGATGCGAGACCTGCCATGTTGAGGGCGTCGATGGCGCACCGGAGCCGCCGGATGACGACTACCACGCAATGATGCACGCGGCGGTCGACTGCACGCTCTGCCACGCGGAGAACGCCACCTCCTGTGTGAACTGCCACCTCGACGACTACCTCGACAACCAAGAGGAGTGCCAGAGCGGCGAGGTCCTCGATTGGAAGTTCGTCATGAAGTGGGACAAGAACGGAGACGGCAACGAGGTCTACCACCCAGCCTCGATGACCACGGTCAAATACAACTGCGACCGGGACGAGAACCCTGCCCCCTGTGTCGACCAATTCTTCGATCCGAAGAAGACCTTTGCCGTGTTCGCGCCCTACTACGCCCACACGGTGACCCAGACGGCGATCGACGAGATCGTGAACACGCCGGGGGTGCCCGGAGCGGCTTTTCCTGGCGACCTCGACGGATGCGCGTACTGCCACGGGGCCGCCAACTGCGACGCGATCCTCGAGGCGGGCGACCCGAAGCTCAAGCTCATCGAGTTCAACGGGGAGACGCTGGTGAATCCCATCGACGGGCTGATTCCCTTGCCTGCCGACTACCAAGATCGCTTTGCGGTCGACTTCGTCGAGTGGGCTGAAGGCCCAGGTAGCGGTTGTCAGGAACCGCCTGGAAATCTCGTACTGTTCGAGGTGGGCCCCGATCTCTGGCAAACCGGCGAAGACACCGCGCCGCCAAACAAGGCCGAGCTCGGCAGGCCGTTGACACCAACTGAGTTTGGGCGCTTTTGCCCGCCAGCACCGTGAGCCGATGAAGTGACCGTTGACTCATTCAGCAAGCGTTGGTGGCAGCATTTACGGGCAGAGATGGGGCTCTTCGCGGCGATTGCCACCGCACTGGCCTTCATGCGCTTCGGCGAGAGCTGGCTTGGCGAGCTGAGCTCCGATCTGCAGGGCGCATTCCTCTTCGCGTGGATCTTCGGCGTCATGATGTGGGGGTCTTTCGGCGTCGTCCGTCATGCCGAAGCGCTCGCTGCGAAGCTCGGTGAGCCGTACGGGACGCTCATTCTCACGCTCTCCGTCATCACCATCGAGGTGGCGCTCATCTCCGCCGTGATGTTGACCGGCAGCGAGAACCCCACCCTCGGTCGCGACATGATGTTCTCGGTTCTCATGATCGTCCTGAACGGCATGGTCGGGCTATCGCTGCTCCTAGGAGGGTTCCGGCACGTCGAGCAGAGCTTCAACCTCCAGGGGGCAAACGCGTTCCTCGCGGTGCTCACGCCGCTTGCCGTCCTGTCGCTCATCCTTCCGAACTTCACACAGTCGACGCCCGACCCCTCGTTCACGGTCCCCCAGTCCGAGTTTCTCGTCGTGGTCACCTTGGGGCTCTACGGCGTCTTCCTCGCCATGCAGACCGTTCGCCATCGGGAGTACTTCACCGCGCCAGAGCGCGCGAGTTGGTCCGGCGAGGAGCCCCCTGATCACGAGCGCGAAGGCGCAGCGATTCACTCGCTTCCGTTTCACGTGGCGATGCTCTTCGGGTACATGATCCCGATCGTCCTGCTCTCGAAGAAGCTCGCCGTCATCATCGATTTCGGAATTGCGGAAGTCGGCGCCCCCGCCGCCTTTGGAGGCCTCGTCGTGGCTGTCCTAGTCCTGGCGCCCGAGCTGATTACCGCGCTCCGGGCGGCGCTCGCGAATCAGCTCCAGCGCTCGATCAACATTTCGCTCGGCTCCGCGCTTGCCACGATTGGGCTCACCGTCCCCGCGGTCCTGGTCATTGGAATCGTGACCAAGAACGAGGTCGTCCTGGGCCTGAGCCCCGTGGAAACGCTCATGCTCTGCCTCACCCTGTTTGTTTCGTTCATCAATTTGAGCGGAGGCCGAAGCAACGTGATGCAGGGCGTAATCCACTTGATTCTCTTTGCTGCCTACATCGTGCTGCTCTTCGACTGACTCGAGCCCGCGATTCCCAGGCGGATTTGACGGTGTTTCGTCCGAGAGCGGAAACGGAGCCGAGGGCTCTGCCCACAGGAGCCGATTCGGGTGCCAGGTGGGGGGTTCGAGGACTGGCTTGACCCCCGGGATCCGCATGTTAGACAGCTCCGGGCCTCTCGTCGGGCTGTTAGCTCAGTTGGTAGAGCAGCGGACTTTTAATCCGACGGTCCAGGGTTCGAATCCCTGACGGCCCACCCTAGAGGCGCAAGCCTCACTTGCTTATTGTCCCCATCGTCTAGTGGCCCAGGACCCTGGCCTTTCACGCCAGTAACCGGGGTTCAAACCCCCGTGGGGACGCCGGCTCCGAGATCGGGAATGGTCTCGGGGCCTTTCTTTATCCGGGGCTACCAACACCGGCTTCGGCGGGGCATTTTCCTTTTGCCGGCGTGCCAGACTGACCGCATGGCGGACGCGAAGTGGACGACGCCAAAGCAAGCCGCGCTCGATGAAGGCCGCTACTGGCTGACTCGACCCATCGCCGAGCGGATTGCTGCGATGGAACAAATCCGCAAGCGCGTGTACGAGGGCTACGGTGGAGTTTCCAAACGAATGGCTCGAGTTTTTGAGCTTACTCCAGCGCCACGACGCTAAGTTCGTCATCCTGGGTGCGTACGCGATGGCCGCCCACGGACGGCCTCGTGCATCGCAAGACATCGATATTCTCATCGAGCCCAGGGCGGAGAATGCCGAGCGAGTCGCACGAGCCCGCGACCAATTCGGCTACCCGAAACTTGCTAGGGAGTCGGCCGACGCCTTCACAAAGACTCCCCGGATGGC
>JBATLA010000122.1:0-3128 GCA_049669945.1 Polyangiales bacterium
CCGTTCCGGGCTCGCAGCCGGTCATCTGGCCCGGCGGCACCGAGTGGGAAGAGCTCGGGATCACCTGGCCCGGCGAAGTGCGATTCCGCTACGCAACCGTGGCGGGCCCTCCCGGGTCAACGCCGCCCACGGGCAGCAACCTACCCGGCGGGGAATTCTGGTACGCCGCCCAGGCTGAGGGAGACCTCGATGGGGACGGCACGAGTTTCATCCTCGAGGTCTATTCAGAATCCCGCGTCATGTACAACAGCGCCGTGGGTCAAGGAGGCTACGAATGAGGCGCAACGACGGCTTTACCATCACGGAGCTCATGATCGCAGTCGTGATCATGGGGATCCTCGCTACCATCGCGATTCCGAGCTTCACGTCTTACATCTACAAGGCGCGCGTGACGGAGGCGTCGAACTTCCTCGGTGAGATCAAGCAACGCCAGGACGCGTACCGCAACGAGTTCGGCCAATTCTGCGCCGTCAACGGCGACGACTGGGGCACATACAACCCAACCACGATCCCTGGCATCGACCCCGTGACGTGGACCCCCACCACCGAGTGGGCTCAGCTTGGCGCTGCCCCGGACGGGCCGATTCGCTTTCAGTACGCCACGGTCGCGGGCTTCCCTGGGGACACGCCGCCGTCAGGAACCAACCTCAACGACAACGATCACTGGTTCGCCGCCCGAGCGCAGGGAAATCTGGACGAAGATGCGGATGAGTTCTTCCTCGAGATCTACTCCCAATCGACTCACATCTATAACAGTATGGCTGGAAAAGGCGGATGGGAGTGACAATTAACGTCACCTCCGGGTGACGAATTCTGTCCTTCCGGACCCTATTTGGATACTGTCCATCGGCGATTTGCCAATAATTTCCATCTGAGGCAGGCCTTCCAGACAATTGGCACGGCAGCTGCATTGTACTTGGACAGCAACTTTGAATTATGCGGGCACGGAGCCCGGGGGAAGGTAACGAAACATGAACAAGCTACTCTCGAAGAAAGAGGGATTCACCCTCATCGAGCTGATGATCGTCGTCGCTATCATCGGCATTCTCGCCGCGATCGCGATCCCGGCATTCGTCAACTACGTGAAGCGGTCGAAGACCTCTGAAGCGGGTGCGAACCTCAAGTCGCTCTTCCAGGGCGCCGCCGCGTACTACGAGGCTGAGAACTGGGGCCTCGGCATGGTCGCTCCGGGCAGCGCCGCCGCTGCTTCGACGCACTGTGTGACGCCCGCCGCGCAGCTCGACAACGCGCCGACCGACCAGAAGCGCGTCATCAACTGGTCTGGTGAAGGCGAGGCCGCCGTGTGGTCCGCCCTCAACTTCGCGCCTGCAGATCCGCTTTACTACCGCTACGAGGTTCAGGCGGACACACCGGGTTGCGGCAACGCTGCAAGCGATGCGAATGTCTATAGCTTCCTGGCACAGGGCGACCTCGACAACGACGCAGCCCTGTCGACGTTCACGCTTCAGGCCGGCACCAACGGCGAGAACTCGCTCTACCGGGCGCCTGGCATCAACTCGGCCGACCCGCTCGAGTAATCGGGACCGGTTGATCGACACGGCAAAGGCCGCGGCATCCGCCGCGGCCTTTTGCTTTTAAGGGAACCGTGCCGATTGTCGCTATACTCGCGACGATGCGGGGAGGCCGTCTCATTGCCGTCGTCTTGCTCGTTGCGGCGCTCGCCGGGGTCTGGTCCCTGCGCAGCCGCGCGATGACGCAGTACCTCGCCACGCAGAGGTACGAGGACGTCTACTATCTGCCGCCGCCCGCTTGGCTCGAGGTGATGAGCCTTGGCTATCGGCGAGCTCTGGCGGATCTGATCTGGCTTCGCGCACTGGTCTATTTCGGCGACGAGTTCATCAATGAGGGGGAGGTGAAGCACGTTCACAACTACGGCGAATCGATGCTTGCCCTCGACCCCGACTTTCGGCGCGTCTACCGCTGGGTAGGCGTGGCGGGCGTCTATACGCCCAAAGGCAGCCGGCCGGAGTTCATCGAGCGCGCGGTCGACGTCTTGCGGCGAGGTGTCGAACGCTTCCCTGACGACGGCCAGCTCGCCTGGGATGCCGGCGCGACGATCACCTACGAGCTGCTCCCCAACCTCCCGAAGGACGACCCCGACCGGGAACGCCTGAAGGCCGAAGGCAACGAGCACATGATGGCTGCGGCCCGCCTCGGCGCCGCCCCCGATTGGCTCGTCATCACAAACGCGACCGTGCTCCGAAAGCTCGGCGAGAAGGAGCGTGAGCTCCACCACCTCGAGGAGATGTACGCGATCGTGCAGGATTCAAAAGTGAAGAAGCAAATCGAGATCCGCCTCTCGCAACTTCGTGACGAGGCCTACGCGGAGGCCTTCCGCCGCGCCAACGAGGAGTTCGAGCAACGAAGGACCGACGAGTTCCCGTACATGCCCCCGGAACTCTACTTCTTCGTCGCAGATCCCATCGAGAGCGCCATTGGACTCGAGGACGCAAGCTAGTTGGCTCGAAGCCGCCCGAGACTGAGCCTCATCGAAGCTGCGCTCTTGCTTTGCTTGATCGCGGTGGTGCTCGCGGTGTTCGTTCCGACGTTCTTGCGCCGAGTCCGGACCAACAAGATCAACGAAGCCGCCGAGCTTCTCGGGGAAATGAGCCGGCGCACTAACGCCTACTACGACACCGCTTGGCCGACGCTCGGGCGACACTGCTTGCCTCCGGAAGCGGGCCCCACACCGAGCGCTCCGGCGGAGGACCCAGAAGCGGTCGATTTCTTCTCGCCCGACGCCGCGGGCCACGCGACTTGGGAGGGGCTGGGGTTTCAGCCGAACCGTACGATCCGATTCAGCTACCGCTACGCCCCGAGCGAACACGGGTGCGGCTTGCCAGGATCCGCAGAGGACGTCTCGGTGGTCTTCCGCGCGGAAGGTGACCTCGACGGCGACGGTGTTCGTTCGACGTTCGAGCGAAGCGCGGCAGTCGGCCGCGACGGGTTCATGCCGGCCAAGGCCCTCCTCGTGCACCGTCGAACCGAATAGCCGGCGCTACTCGGCAGACCCCGATGCGATGTGCGCTTCCGCATCGACCAGCGCCGTCACGATTTCACCCGACGCCCGCTTCAGCGCGGGTGGCACGCTGTCCCCGAAGCGGTCC
>JBATLA010000123.1:0-1593 GCA_049669945.1 Polyangiales bacterium
TCTGGTCGTGGTAGATGTAGAGGACGATCACCAGAAGCGGGATCACGTACCACTGGAAATCCGCAGGATCTCGAAGATGCGACAACGCCTGCTGCGCGTGTTCGGATGGCATGGGCGGGATCTACCATCCGCCCTCGCGGCCTCCTAATGCAGAAATTGCGCCGTAGAACGGACGCAGGGCCGATCTTTTGAATCCCTCGGAAGTGGCGCTATCCTCGGGCGGCGGTGCGGGTATGAGCACTGCCGCTTAGACGACACGACATGCTGCGGCTTCTCGTAAATCGATGGACTTTCTTGGGCTTGGTGATTCTGATTGCCGGCGTAGGCGTGGGCACTGGAGCTCTCGGTGAGCACGCGTCCAGCCAAGGGCGGGTCGACATCGTAGATGGCCAGAAGGTTCTGCGCGCACCGGGCCTCGACGACTGGAACACGCGACGACAAATCGCGCGGGACAACCCGGGACGCTCGGAGCTCTTTGGCGCGGCGTTTCACTACGACGCGTTCGTGTACGACCAAACCGCGAACAGCCCCAAGGTCGCCGGTGTCGTTCGCCGAGGGACCGCACTCGAGCTTCGCAAGAAGGTTGCGGGCCCAGGCTGTAAGGACGGCACTTGGTACGAGGCCGTGCCGTTCGGCTACGTTTGTTCCTCGCTCGGCTTTCACGTCATCGACGAGCCGACAGCGAAGACATACGGTGTCCCTCCGGCCGACGTAAACAATCACCTGCCGTACCAATACGCACGGGTAACGACGAAACGAGCGCCTCGGTACTACCGCATCCCCACGGTGGAGGAAGAGAAACAAGCGCGTCGCGCGATGGAGAAGAAAGGCTCGACGCCCGAGGTGGTGTCGTCGCTGATGGAGGGCGACTACTTTCTTGCACTCGCCGACAAAGAGACCCGCCAGTCGGACGGCGCAGTCTTCTACCGAACTGTCCGCGGACGGTATGTTCGCGTCAGTGACGTAGAGCTCCGCAATCCCGAGCCCGTTCGTGGCGAGGAGCTCGGCCGAGGCGGTTGGAAGCTTCCATTGGCCTTCGTCTGGGGCGAGGATCGCGAGCTACTGAGCCTGCAGGGCGATGCGGTGGAGGTGACCGGAAAAGCCGAGAAACATTCGCGATTCGTGGTGCAGGAAGAGCTTCGCAAGGGCGGCGTCGCCTACGTGGTCGGAGCCGCCGGAGCCGTCCGCCGGAGCGAGATCCGTCTCGCACGGCAGAACAAGGCGCCGAGCGGGGTGCCTGCCGAGGCGAAGTGGGTGCACGTGGATCTAGCGGAGCAGACGCTCGTAGCCTACGAAGGCGCGCGCCCTGTCTACGCCACCGTGATCTCTAGCGGCAAAGAGGGATACGAACCGCCGACGGGCCTGTTCGAAGTGCAACAGAAGTACATCTCGACCACGATGAACGCGACAGACCCCATCGACGGGTTCTACGAAGTCGAAGAGGTGCCGTGGACGCTCTACTACCACGGCGGCTACGCGCTTCACGGCGCGTACTGGCACACCGACTTCGGGAAAGTGCGAAGCCACGGCTGCACCAATATCGCGCCGGTGGACGCGCGCTGGCTCTACTACTGGAGCGACCCGGAGGTGCCG
>JBATLA010000124.1:0-1951 GCA_049669945.1 Polyangiales bacterium
ATGGCGGCGATCAAGTCCGCTTCGGAGAGTTCCTTGGCTTCGCCTTCGACCATGACGATGGCGTCTTTGGACGCGGAGACGATCAGCTCGCAGTCGCTTTCCTCTTGCTCCTGGTACGTCGGGTTCGCGATGTGCTTACCGTCGACGCGCGCGACACGCACACCAGCGATCGGTCCTGCCCAAGGAAGCGGGCTGATGTGAATGGCGGCCGAGGCACCCACCATCGCGAGGACGTCGGACTGATTGCTCCCGTCCGCGCTGATCACCGTTGCGATGACCTGCGTCTCGCACATGTACCCGTCGGGAAAGAGGGGACGGCAGGGCCGGTCGATCAGTCGTGAGGTGAGCACCTCATGATCGCGCTGCCTGGCCTCGCGCTTGAAGAAGCCGCCCGGGATCTTGCCCGCAGCGTACGTCTTCTCGATGTAGTCGCACGTCAGGGGAAAGAACGGCGCGCCTGGCCTCGCTTCTTTGTTTCCGACGACCGTGACGAGAACCATGGTCTCGCCGGAACTCACCAACACCGAGCCGGATGCCTGCTTGGCAATACGGCCCGTTTCGATGGTGACCTCTTTGTCACCAACTTTAACGGATTCTCTAATTATCATCGCTCTCCACTTTCGCTTCATGCACGGCACAACCGCACATGCGGTTCGCGTTCACGGCGAGAGCGGTCTCGGTCCCCGGTTCCAGGATTTGAGCCCCAACTCAAACCATCGAAGCGAAGAGCGAACGCCGGACTCGACGTAAAGAGAACCAAGGGTCTACCGGGACAACGCCCGGGGGCTCAGCTTACTTCCGAATGCCAAGCTCTGAAATGATCTTGCGGTATCGCTCCACGTCCTTGCTGCGGACGTAATCGAGGAGCCGGCGGCGCTGGCTGACCAGCTTGAGCAGGCCTCGTCGGGAGTGATGGTCCTTCTTGTGTGTCTGGAAGTGCTCGGTCAGGTAGGTGATCCGCTCGCTCAAGATCGCGATCTGGACTTCGGGCGAACCCGTGTCCGTATCGTGGTTGCGGAATTGACCGATCAGCTCGGACTTTCTATCGGCGGTCAGTGCCATGCGTTTCTCGCGCTAATTCTCTTGAAAACTAGGTTTTTTCTGTCTGAAGGGGCCGGAATATGGGCCGGCTGTTGCAGGGCGTCAAGCACACGAATTGCCCTTCTCTGCTCGGTCCCTGGAATCGAGAACGATACTCTAGCTTTCGCCTCGATCATCCTTATTTTGCAACGATGAGTGTCCCATCTTCGATCGTCGTCTGCCCGAGTTGCCAGTCCGCCAACCGCATTCCCGAGGCTCGCTTGGGGGACGGGCCCAAATGCGGGAAGTGCAAGCAAGCCCTCTTTGTCGGCCGTCCCATCGTGCTGACCGATCAGACCTTCGACAAGCATTTGAGGAAGAGCGACCTGCCGCTGGTCGTGGACTTCTGGGCTCCGTGGTGCGGCCCCTGCAAGATGATGGCGCCGTATTTCGAGCAGGCGGCCGCGGAGCTCGAGCCCGGGGTGCGCTTCGCGAAAGTGAATACGGACGACAATCCGATGCTCAGTCAGCGGTATGGAATCAGCAGCATTCCGACGACAGCGGTGTTCAAGGGAGGGCGTGAAGTCGCGAGGCAGCCTGGGGCCATGAATCTGCCGCAGTTGATACAGTGGCTTCGACCACAGCTGTAGGCGGCCCCCACGGAGGATCCGCCGAGGGCCAGACACTCAGCCGAGGGCCAGACACTCAATGGAAACTTGAACACACCCCCAGTATTCTGGTACCCACGTTCGCGGACGCTGATTTTTGGGACGGCGAGGAGGCTGGGCGATGCAAAACAGGCAGATTCTTTGGGCGATAGTGTTTGGGTCGATGCTTGCGATCACGGGATGCGGCGATGATGACGGTGGCACCGGAGACGGCGGCAGTTCCGGGAGCGGCGGCAGCGCGGGGACCGGCGGCAGCGCGGGGA
>JBATLA010000125.1:0-3324 GCA_049669945.1 Polyangiales bacterium
TGATCCCTTGCGGCCAGCGATTGAGCCAGCAACGGCATCACAGCTTCCTCGTCGACTCCAAGCCGGATCGCGCGCCTCAGGAGCCCGATGGCTTCGCCATGCTTCTCGCCGGCCACCGACGCCCGACCGAGTGCCATGAACAGATCCCCCGCCTTACTCGACTCGCCCGCCCATTGGACGCCGAGCCGCAGCACTTCGTTCGCTGCATCCAGATCGCCCATGTTGGCGTAGGCTGTGCCCAACAGGTCGAGCCCGTCGGACAGTCGGGCGTGCACTTCTTCACTGAGCTCCTCCGCCTCGCCGGTGCGCAGCAGCATCGAAATCGGCGTCAGCCACGGGGTGAGTATCGCGACGGTCGCTCCCCAGTTCTCGTTCGCGTTCGCCTGCTCGGCTTGGTCGACGAGCGCCAGATCAATCGCCATCTCGTCCGCTTGCTTGCCGAGCCCGAGCTCTGCACGTACACGCTCGTCGATCACGTCCCGAAAGTCTTCGAGTGTCAGGACGTGCTGGACGCCGTTGAACTCGAGCGTCAGCTCGGACAGGCCGAGATCGTGACGAAGCTCGATCGGGCGCACCGAAAACAGCGCCGCTTCGAGCATGTAGCGGCCCCCGATGTGCGCCTGGAGAGCCTCTACGTCCGGGTTGTCGGTGAGACCGCTGTTTTGTATCGGGGTGAGCAGGTAGTGCGCGATGGTCTCGCGGAACTCTGGAAGCGGGACACTGCGCGCGGTCGGGTCAGGACCGATCGAGAACTCGACCATCGTCAGGTTCTGCCCGTGCGGGCTCGGTGTGAGACTCGCGATTCGCGCGCCTGCAACGAGACCGAGTCCGAGCGTTGCTCGACCGATGATCTGGCAGGCGCGCTCGAAGTCGGGCGACTGCTTCAACACTTCGTCGAACCAGCCTTCGGGTCGCGCGGCACTCAATTCATAGACGCGCGCGCTGCCACCGGTCACTTCACGCCTCGCCGCTGAGCTTGCGACGGTACCACTCAACCGTGTCGAGCAGCCCCTGTTCGAGCTCGACGTGCGCTCGGAAACCAAGCAATTGTTCGGCCTTCTTCACGTCTGGAATGCGAAGCTCGACGTCCGGAAAATCCCACTCCACGAACTCTATCGGCGACTTGCTCTCGGTCAGTCGCACGACGAGCTGCGCGAGCTGATAGATCGTGATCGTGCTTCGAGGGTTGCCGATGTTGAAGCTTTCCCCGATAGCCTCGTCGCGCGTCATCGCGAGGAGAATCGCATCGACGATGTCGTCGATGTAGCACCAAGACCGAATCTGATCGCCCTCGTTGTGGATGGTGAGCTTTTCACCCTGCAGCGCGCGCACGACGAACGCGTGCACTGCGCCCTCTCCGACTTGGCCCGGACCATAGATGTTGAAAGGACGGATCGAGCAGGTCGGAAGATTGAACTGCTTCCAGTAGTTGTGCGCGAGGTGCTCCGTCGCCAACTTGCTGACTGCATACGTCCAGCGTGCCTCTCCGACTGCGCCTAGACTCGTGACGTCGGCCTCGCGCACGCGAAACGCGTAGGAGCCGAAGACCTCACTCGTCGAGAAGTCGATGACGCGCTTGATGGCCGTGCAATCGTTCGCCGCACGGAGCACGTTCATCGTGCCCTCGAGCGATATCTCCATGGTGATGACGGGGTTCTTGAGCACGGTGTCGACGCCGGCGATCGACGCCATGTGAATGACATAGTCACATCCGGTCACCGCTCGGCGTACGGCGGTCATATCGCGGACGTCGCCGACGACGAGCTCGACGTTCGGATGTCGGTCTAACCCGGCTTTTGAAAGGGCGTTCCGCCGCAGGATGTCCAAAACCCGGACATGGTTGTTCTCCGCGAGGCGCGCTACCAGCGCGGTCCCGATGAAACCTGCCCCTCCTGTAATCAGGACGTGTGCCCCCTTCACCATGATCCCGTGGCTAGCATACACGGCGCTTGGAAGTCGAGAAACCTCAGTCCCTTTACAGCTGGCTTCCCGCGTGGGATCTTGAATCAGGGAGGGGGATGATGGGTATCTTCAGTCGGCTGAACCGGGTGATCAAATCGAACTTGAACGCGCTGGTCGACCAAGCGGAGGACCCGGACAAGCTGCTCGGCCAAACCGTGGCGGACATGAAATCGGCGCTCGGGCGGGCTAGGCAGGAGCTTGTCGCGGCGTTGGGCACCGCCAAGCGCTTGGACAAGAAAGAGAAGGAGCTCGAAGCTGAAGCCGTCGAATGGGAGCGCAAGGCCGTCCTCGCGCTCGAGCAGGACGACGAGGACCTGGCGCGCGAAGCACTTCGGCGAAAGGCGCACACCTCGAAGGAGGCGCAACGGGTGAGAGCCCGCGCAGCCGAGCAGGCCACGACAGCCGACGCGATGAAAGCGCAGCTGGAGCGGATCGAAGAAAAACTCGATGATCTGAAGGCGCGGCAAAAGACGCTCGCGGCCCAGGTCCGACAAGCTCGGACGCAACCGAGCAAGCAAGGCAGTGCGGCCGGGGAGCAGCTTGGCGGCGGCGCGTTCTCGGACCTCGAACGCATGGCCGACCACATCGACCAACTCGACGCCGAGGTCGAGGCCCACAACCTGCTGGAGGATCCGAATCGGGCCGAGCTCGACGCTCGGTTTCGAGAGCTCGAGTCCGAGGAAGGCGAAGATGGCATCGAGGACGAGCTCGCGGCCCTCAAGGCAAAGCTCGGCGGCTGAACGAACACAATGGAACGCTTCGTCCTCTGGCACCGCATTCTCCCTCCCGCATTCGAAGAGGAGGAAACCACCGCCGCCGCGGGCCAGTGGGCACGGTACGTCACGAACGAGTTGGAAAACAATGGCGGCGAGGTGATTTCGTCGCTGGCGGGAACCGTCGTCGCCAACTTCACGCTTCACGAGCTCAAGGGGGCGATCAACCTCGCGCTCCGCTTGTTGGCGGAAGCCGAATCCCAGCCGGTGCCTGCCGGAGGACTGCCCATTGCGTTCGGCATCGCCACCGGCGAGGTGCAGCGCGGTGAGGACGACGACGGGCACCTCACCAACAGCGGCGGTGCGATCGACCGCGCGCAGCTCTTGGCGAACCAGGCTCGGGCCGGAGAGGTCGTGCTGGACGTCGAGTCCCGCGAAGCAGCCTCCCGAACGTACCTCTTTGGCAGAACGGTGAGCACCAGCTCGTTTGCCCTGCGTGGTGAGGCGATCGATCGAAGCCGCCCACTACTCGAGGAGTGCCGGCGCGCCGTCGGTCTACTCCGGCCGGCGCCCATCCCCGAAAGCATTCGTCGCGTCCTCGAGCCGCTCAGGCATGCCGCGGCCGGATCGGAGACACACGCATTCTACC
>JBATLA010000126.1:0-4129 GCA_049669945.1 Polyangiales bacterium
CCGCGAGGCCGCCGTCGAGACGAATCGAGCGGGTGCCGAGCTCGAGCTGCCCCGATGCAGGCCAGCCGGCCGCCTTGTGGGTATACGCCACTCGATGCGGCCCGAGCTGGTGCAGCATCGCGAGGGACTCGCGAGGCTCGATTCGAGCGCGGCCACTCAGGCGCTCCGCTCCGAGTGGGAGGTCGAGATCCACGTCCCAGCCGTCGTTCGCCTCGACCGAGATCGACGCGCCTCGACTCTTCCACGAAGTCGTCCCACGAATGGAGCTGGGCGCGAAGGAGAGTGCGGCGCCGAGCGGCGAGAGGATGCCGTGCTCGAGTGCAGGTTTGTTCTGCACGCGGTCGAGCGCGTATGCGAACAGGTTGGCGACGTATCCGAGCTGCACCAAGCCGACCGCCACGAACCATTCGTCGGTAGTGAAGGAAAGGTAGTGCCACTCCTTGAGGCGGTAGCGCTTCCAGCCGCGCGCGCCCATGGCCGCGACCTCGAAGGGCGTCCGGTAGACGCCGAGCTGCCATTGATCCCACGACGAAAGGGAGCGCGGGGCTTCGAGGAGTGAACGGCCTGCGGTCATGCGAGCTGCCGAAGCCGTTCTGAGACGGCGCGGGCTTCCCGACCGTGTAGCGCGTTTCCGAGGTCGATGGCAGGGGGCAAGTCGGCGATTCGGCCCCTGAGGGCATCCGCCCGGCGCCGAGCCTCGCTCAGTCGGGTTTCGAACGCCGTGCTTCGACCCGCCTCGCGGGCGAGCGTGTCTCGGAGGCGTGCGGCTGCTTCGAGGTCCGAGCAAACCAGAAGGATGTCGCACCCTGCCTCTATTGCGAGCACGCCGGCCTCTTCGATCGAGTAGCGGTCGCTGACCGCCTTCATCTCGAGGTCGTCGGAGAAGACAGCGCCCTCGAAGCCAATCTCGTTGCGAAGAAGGTCCGTGATCGCCTTGCGTGACATCGTCGCCGGCACGCTAGGGTCGACCTGCTCGAACACGACATGCGCCGTCATCAACGATGGGAGCACTCCTGCAGCCGCCCGAAACGGCGCGAGCTCGACATCCTCGAGCCGGGCGCGGTCGTGCCGGAGCCTCGGCAGCGCGAGATGGCTGTCGAGGTCCGTATCCCCGTGACCGGGGAAGTGCTTGCCGCATGACAACACCCCCCCTTGGTGCAGCCAATCCGCGAACGCGAGCGCGTGTTCGATGACCGTCTCCGGCGTGCCGCCAAACGCGCGATCCCCGATCACCGGGTTGAGTGGGTTCGTGTCCACGTCGAGGACCGGCGCAAAGTCCAGATTGATTCCAATTGCGCGGAGCTGCTGGCCGAGCACTCTCGCGGCGTCTCGCGTGAGCTGCGTGTCACCAGCGCTCGCGAGCGTCCGCATAGATGGAAGTCGCAGCACCGGATCGCCAAAGCGTGCGACGCGCCCACCCTCTTGGTCGACGCTCACCAAGATTGGCGCAGAGGCGCTGCTGACGGCATGGCACGTCGCGATCAGCGCGGCGGTTTGATCGATGTCCTCGATGTTTCGGCTGAACAGGATCAAACCCGCTACAGTTTGAGCGCCGAGCGATCGTCGAATCTCCTGCGGTGGCTCGGAGCCATCGAATCCGCACACGATTACGCTGCCCGCCGTTCTTTCTAGCTCGCTCATTTTGTTGGGGGACGGTAGCATTGGGCTTAGATTGCCGTTAGGGGCGCATGTTGCTAAGAACAGCCATCAGCTTCACGGCCCGCCGCTTTTCTGGGCCCATTGGTATTCGATGACCCGAGTGATAGATTCCGACTTCGGTCGGCGGGATGACGACGAGCGAGTAGCCCTCGCAGAAGATCCCCCTGAACCCGTTGTTTACGCCCACGAGATTCCGCGACGTTTGGTCGACCCGGACGCCGCCAAGGTAATTCGGCGTCTCAATCGCCACGGCCACACCGCCTACTTGGTTGGCGGCGGCGTGCGGGATCTGATGCTTGGTCGCAAACCCAAGGACTTCGACCTCGCGACGAGCGCGCGGCCGTACGAAGTGCGCGACTTGTTTCGCAACTGCCGCGTCATCGGGCGCCGGTTTCGACTCGCTCACGTATTGTTTTCCGGCGGCAAGGTCATCGAGGTGGCAACGTTCCGTCGAGACCCGTCACAGCACTACGAGATCATCAAGCCGAAGCTCGCTCGCGACATTCCGCTGTGTGCAGGTCCGGAGCCGGTTCGGCTCATCCCCGCCAAGAGCTCGATCACCGAAGGCGACGACGCCGATTTGCTCATCACCAACGACAACGTCTTTGGCGAGCCCCACGAGGACTCGATTCGCCGCGATTTCACAATCAACGGGTTGTTCTACGATCTCGAACGCGGTGAAGTAATCGATTTCGTCGGCGGCGTTGCCGACCTCGAGGACCACCTCCTTCGCACCATTGGCGACCCCAACGTTCGCTTTCGGGAAGACCCGGTGCGGATTCTTCGCGCCATCAAATTCAGTGCGAGGCTCGACATGGGCCTCGACCCCGAGGTGTACGACGGCATGGTGAGGCACCGCGGCGACCTTCGGCGTGCTGCCGCACCCCGGGTCCTCGAGGAGCTCCTGCGGTTCTTGCGCGGTGGCGCGGCGCACCGCTCGGTGTTTCTCTCTTGGGATGTCGGCGTGCTCAGCGAGATCCTTCCCGAGGTCGCATCTTTCCTAGATGACGAGTTCGAGGGGGCGGCGTTGACGTTCGGCCGGTTGAAGGCGGTCGACGCCTTGGCCGCCGAAGACAGGGTGCCGAACGACGCGGTCCTGTTGGCCGCGCTCCTGCTGGGACCCATCGATGAAGCGCTCGAAGGCGTGTCCGACGTTCCGGTCGCCTATGAGGATTTCGTCCACGAGCTTTCCCTTCGGCTCTCCTTGCCGCGACGCCTCAAGGATCGGATTCGCCTCCTCACGATGGCCCAGCGTCGACTGCGGACCGGACGCATTCAGTCGATCGCGCGCCGCGAGTACTTCTCGGACGCGGCGACGTTGTTTGCGCTCGACCGAGTAGCGCGAGGAGAAGAGCTGCCGCCGTGGGCCCGTGATCCGGGTGATGCGGTCTACGACTCCGAACCGCGCACTCGCCGACGCCGCCGCCGACGGCGGCCGCGCAACTAGTCTCCGCGGTCGACTACGAGCTCGAACGCACGCTCGCTCGCGTCCGGTTCGTCTGCATCCGGTAGTCGGCGGGAGAGATTCGTCACGACGAACAGAATCCTGGTCGTCGTCTCAGCGATATCGATGGGCACGTACGCGGTTGGTGTCACGGTAGTCGATGGAGCGGAGATGCGCCGAACCTCGTTGCCGCGCACGTCCAACTGCAACACGACGAGCGACCAGCGGACACCATACTCACCGCGGAGCCACGCACGAAGGGCCTTTGCGTCGTTCCATGCCGGCGCGTCCATCACCACATAGGCGCTCCCAAACGCTTGCAGAGGCGTTCGAGCGCTCACCTTGGTTGGTGTGCGTGTCATGGTTCTCTCGACCGACACGCGCGCGTCACTATCCAGGGCCCTGAGCGGCCAATCGTCGTACTGCCGGCGTCCGACGAACCACCGAAGCACTGCGAGCTCTTCGACGTTGTCGAGCAGCCGGTCACCACTGCGCTCCACCGCAGTCTCGGTCGCCGACCAGAGATCAGGGTCGGCGCGAAGCTCGACTCCTTCCCACGTTCGTTGCGTCGCGAGGGCCCATACGTCGCGCACGAAATGCCCGCGGTCGCCATCATGACGGGCAGAGAGATACGCGAGCCACATCGCGCCACCAGCGCCTGCGCCGCTTGCGCCAGCAACCCACGATCGAAATGGCTCGGCCTGTTGTTCGTGGACGGCGTCGTCGCACCCAAAGCGTCCCGTCAGCTCCCAGGTCAGCCAAGCCGCCGTCGCGCGCCGCCATGCCCCAGCTTCTGCTGGGTCTGCGCTCAGAAGCATCGCGTTCGCGTATGCCTCCGTCACGCAGGCGTCGAGCAAGGCGTCGGGCACCGCGGGCCCGAGGACCGCAAACACGGACGCGCGATCGAGATAGGTCCACGGAACGAGACCGTCCGAATACGCACCGCTCGGCAACTCCGACGTCAAGTAGAGGTCAACCTCCGGACCGCCACCGAGGCCGCCGTCCGACACCGGCTGCGGCCAACCG
>JBATLA010000127.1:0-2369 GCA_049669945.1 Polyangiales bacterium
GACCAAGGCGTAGAGGGCATCCGCTGGCGTGCCGCGCTCGATGAGGACGCCGCCAGGTTCGAGGTCCACAAGCTGGGACTCCGTAACGATTTGCGTGAGCACAGCCCGGGGGACTTCCGCAAACAAAGGCATCGACGGCAGCTGGGCGAGGTGCTCGGCGGGTGGAGGCTCGCTCGACTCGCCGGGCTGTGGAGTGGGGCGGTCTTCCAACTCCACGGCGGAGATGTCGAGCTCGAGATGATTCGCGGCGGGCGGCTGTGTGAAGCGAAGGGTGTCATTCGGCGACTTCGTCTGGACCAAAGGTATGGCGTCCGAGTTGATTCGCTTGGTGTACGTCTGTGCCGCCTCGTCGATGTCCTGCTCCGCATGTGCCGTGACGAACGCTCCGCGGGCCGAGCGGTGAAGCTTTCGGGCGGGCTCCGGTGCGACACGTTCGAGCACTCCAGCGCGGTCGGGGTCGATGCCCATGACGACCTTCGCCATCGCCGCGGCGCGAGCGACGAAACCCCGTGCCGCGTAGAGGTCGACGGCACGCTCGTAGGCGGCCACCGCTTCCTCGTCGCGTCCTAGACGCTTCAGAAGGTCCCCTTTGCGGTGCGGCCAGCGCGGCTCGTCTGCTTCCATCCGCTCTAGAACCGCGTAGAGATCGAGGGACTCCGAAAACCGCTCCTTGAGAAGCGACTTCTGCAATCTGTCCCTAAGCTTTCGACTCCGACTACCCGACACGGACCCTGAACCTTATACCCTTTGAGCGGTTCGCTAAAGCGGTGGGACCCATTCCGATCGCTGCTATTCTCTCACCCGCATATATTTGTATGAGTCTTTTCATTCGCCTCGTCAGAGCCCAAATCGCGTTTGGCGTGATTTTCGCCAGCTACATGGTCCAGCTCGGGCTGTTGAAGGTTTTCCGGCGGTGGCGGGTCGATCCCGAAACCGGTCTCGAAGACGCAGTAATTCCGGCGTGGTTGAAGCGACGCCAGGCTCGGGTCGATGAGGTGAATTCCCGGCGGCTGCTCGCGGACATCCTCAAGCTCCGAGGCGTCTACATCAAGCTCGGTCAGGTTCTGTCGATCTTGGGGGGATTCCTCCCGCAGGTGTACATCAAGAAACTCGAGACCCTCCAGGACGCAGTTCCGCCGCATCCCTTCGATGAGATCGAGCAGGCATTCATCGAAAGCCTCGGCGCGCGACCGGAGTCGTTCTTCGACAGTATCGAACGCGAGCCCGTGGCGGCCGCCTCCTTGGGACAGGTGCATGTCGCCTACATGGATGGCGGGCGGAAGGTGGCCGTGAAGGTCCTCTATCCGGGGATTCGCAAGGTCGTGCAGATCGACCTCAAGGTCATCAAGCACATGGTCCGCGTGTACAAGTGGTTCGTGCCGGTTCAGAACATCGAGGCGGTGCACGAATCGCTGGTCGACCTGCTTCGACGCGAAACCGACTATCTCCACGAGGCCGATTGCATGCGGCGCATGGCAGCCAATTTCGCGGGAGACGATCACCTCCTCTTCCCCGAAGTCATCGATGAAGTCACCACCAAGGACGTGCTCACGATGACCTTCATGGAGGGGATCAAGATCACGCGCCTCGACGAGATTCGCGATCGAGGCGTGAACCTCCACAAGCTTGGCGAGCGGCTCGTGAAGAGCTTCTACACGCAGGTCTTCGTCCATCGCTTCTTTCACGCCGATCCGCACCCGGGGAACTTCCTGGTGCAGCCCGTCGAAGGCAGCGATGACGCCAAAATCGTGGTGCTCGACTTCGGGGCGATCAGCGAGGTCGACGAGAACACCGTTTTCGGAATGGTCGACGTGCTTCGTGGCTTCTTCGAGCAGAACGACGAGCTCGTGCTGCGCGGCATCGAGGACATCGGTTTCGTCGCGGAGGGAGGCGACCGCGTGCTCTTGGAGCAGACGGTGAAGACCTATTTTCAGAAGCTGCTCAAGCTCGAGTCGTATGCACCGTCGACCCTGATGAACCGAAGCTCCAAAGAGCTCGAGGCGCTTGCGGACCCCGAGGTCGCGCGGCGGGAGCTTCGAAGCTTGATGCGTTCCGTCCACTATCCCGACGGTTGGTTCTACGTGGAGCGTGCGTCGGTCATGATGTTTTGGTTGACGGGCCAGATTGCGCCCGACCTCAACCAGTTTGAGGTGGGTTTCCCCTACGTGCTCCCGCTGCTGAGTCAGCGGCTCAAGAAGAGCCGCCCGTCGCGCCCTCCCGAGCCACCTCCGCAGGCGACCGTGGGTGGAGGCTGAGTTGGGCCGCGTCGTCGGCGTCGATCCGGGCGAAGCGCGCGTGGGGATTGCGATCTCCGATGACGACCGGTCGATTGCGTTTCCGAGAGAGACCATTCAGGCGCGCGGTGGCTG
>JBATLA010000128.1:0-8297 GCA_049669945.1 Polyangiales bacterium
GTCCGAGGCCCCGCGCGAACACAGCGCTCGCGTAGTCGGGGAGTCCGTGGTCACGCCCTCGCTGAATGTTGAGCGAGGCGAGATCGAGCCCACCCGCCGTGGGCGGTCCGAACAAGAAATTACGAAGACCATCGACGACCTTGGTGTCGACCTTGGACATCTCCTGGGCGGCGAGCCCCCGCAGAAGGGGTTCGATTCCGCCCTCGAGGGTCACGCGATGCGGCGCGAAGAACGCATCCTTGAGTGGCAGGTGACCGAACGGAATCTCTTGACCGCTCGCATCGAGCCGCAGCAGCTCGTCGCTCACGGCGCTATGGCCGAAGCGGTACGCAGCCGTCGAAAAGCAGTTCATGATGGCGGGGCTCGTGCTGGCAACGTAGCCCGCGTACGGGGCGAGCGCGTTTGGGCCGAGCAGCGCAGGCAAGAACTCATCGTAGGTGATTCGCTGCATCAGTCCGCCCACGAACGCGCGCGTGCGTTCGTAGATCTCGTCGCCGGAAAGCCCGGGTTCGGTGGCTGCCAACTCATCTGCGCGGCGGTTGTGCTCGCGCACGAACAGCGTGTGCATCGCCGTCAGCCCGACCTGCTCATTGGCGCGAATGTCGCCCGCCAGGAAGAGATTGGAGCCGCTGCCGCCCGCATTGTGGAAGCCCTCCGTGTTGAACGGCAGCAAATTGCCGGCGCTGACTTTGAGCTTTCCCGTGCCATCGTTCGTACGGAGCGCCGCGGCCCGCGCAGCATCGGAGCCGTAGACATTCGATGCGTCGATGAAGTGAGAAATGAAGTTGATTTGCTGCCTGGGATACGCAGCGTCGATCCCAGTTCCCTGCATCCCCGCGGAACGAAAGAAGCTGATCTCCGACAGACCCGTGCTGTCGGGGTCGAAGAACGGGTCTCCGGTCTCGGGGCGGACGTGATTCGGCGCGAACGGTTCCCTCGTCTCGGTCAGGTCGATGTCGTGGTCCAGGAACTGCCCCCATTGCCAAACGAAATCGCTCGCGCCGAGCGAGTTCACGGTACGGCTCTCCTCGTCGCAAATGAAGTTGCTGATCTCTCGGGGCGAGGGGCGCCCCTCACCGGCCATCGCCGAGACTTGGTCCTCGTACGCGTCGGGCAGCACACGCCGAAGGGGCGAGTCTGCCGCCCCAAGGGAGTAGTGCGTGGTGTGATTGCCTGACCCGTCGATGTTGCGGAATTGGTCTGAAGGGTCGCCTTCCGGAAGCTGTGGGAGGGCCGGATGAATTACGTTGCTCGGATCGATTTTTTCGATGTTGCTCGGTCGGACCGTGCCGGTGAATCCAAACAGCGGAATCGATGAAGCCAGCAAGAAGCTGGTGAATATGAATGAGGAACTGCGGGCCACGAGACACCACCTCGAAGAAACACGGGAAGTGGCCGGTATAGCGAAGTTCGAGCGTCCTTGGAAGATGCGACGAGCCGCGGGCTGGCGATTGAGCCCACGGGAGCCCTCTTGTCCGTATGTGGAGGTGCGTGCTTGTATGCGGGCTCACAATTGTGGCCGCGCATCCGCGCGCTTCTTAGGCTCTACGCCACGGCTTTGCCGAGCACCTGCGCGTAGTTGTCCGCAATGCAGGCCTCCTCGAGCAGCCCGCGCTCGCGCAGCATCCGGTGAAACCGAGGAAGGTTGTAGTGCGGCACCGTCATGAGGAGATGGTGCTCGAGGTGGTACTGGACCTGGTTCGGCGCGATGAAGAGGCGCTCGAGCCATCCCGCACGCACGGTCCGGGTCTGCCCGATTGGGTCACTGGGATCAGGCACCACGGCGTGCTCGGCGATCGCGCGGATTCGGGCCACGAGTTTGTTCGTCGTCATCCAAGCGCCGAACCACAAGAGATAGAGCAGAGGATGACCGAGCAGCGCGAGAAGTGCGAACAACGCCGTGTTGGTCACGACCGTGCCGACCACCATCCGGATCGCGGCCCCTCGTTCGAGCCGCAGCGGAAGAGTACCGGAGTCGACCTGCTGACCGCGGCATACCTTGATCACGAGCACGGTCGTGCCGATCAATTGTTTGAGCCCCGTCACGCCCAAGAGATCGCGCGCCACCTTCCGCGCCATACTCGCCTTACTTACCGGGAATGGCGTCGCGAGCGGAAGATCCGGATCGCCCTCGGTCCAGGTCTTGGCGTGATGCTCCAGGTGATGCGCACGGTACATGTCCGCACTCAAATAGATCGGATAGCCAGCGAGCCAGTTACCGACGAGATCGTTGAGCTGACGATTCGCGAAGAGGGTGTGATGCGCGCTTTCGTGCATGACCACGGCCAGTCCAAGTTGGCGCGCCCCGATGATGAAGAGCGCCAGCACGACCGTCAGCGCATTGGGCACGAAGGCGACCATCGCCATCGAGGCGGCGATCAAGCCATAGTTCACCAGCAAGGTCAGCCATGCTCGACGATCCTCAATCTTGCGCAGCTCGCGGATTTCATCCGTGGTGAAGCTCCCGAGCCATGCCTTACCCAGACGACTCATCGATCAACCGCGGCGAATGTACTGCTCGAGTTGCTCGATCGCGATGTCCTGCTCGGCAACGATGCTCCGTACGAGGTCCCCAATCGACAGAATGCCCAAGAGCGCCTCGTCCTCCATCACGAGGAGATGGCGCGTTCGCTTGCCTGTCATGATGGCCATGCAGTCGCGGGTCGTCTCTGCGCGGCCGACGAACAAGACCTCCTCGGCCATGGCCTCTCGAACCGGCGTGGTGGGCGAGGCTTTCCCTTTGAGGAAGACGTTGCGCGCATAGTCCCGCTCCGTGATCAGGCCGATGACCTTGCCATTTTCGACCACGACCAGAGCGCCGATGTCGAGGTCGGACATACGACGGATCGCATCGTAGACCGTGGTGTCGGGCGCAATCGCTTCGACGTTGTGACCCTTCTGCTCCAGCAGTTGCGCGACGGTTGCCATGAGGACCTCGGCTGGAGAGTACCACTCTTCCAGCGGCCGCTTGCGCGGCACGCGCGCAGCCGTGGGCCGCAAAATGATGGCCGTCGTCAGCAATTGATGACGACCGTCGTCGTTTTCGTGACATTCACGGGAGCTGCGCTTGAAATTATTGAGCTTTTCGCCTGGCATGTCCAGTGCACCACGGCGGGTCATGCCTCAGCCGCTCGTCACCGAAGCCACCGAAGCCACCATCGAAGTGAGATCTGGAGCGCTTCGACTCGTCCAGCCCGCCCGCTCATCCCTCCGCGCCCTGCCGCCCAAGGAGCTTCTGAGAGCAGCCGCACGCGAGCTCGACGGCAGCCCGCGCATCCTGCACGAGGCGAACGCGGACCGTGCGATTCGGCTCTGGGAGGGCTTGCTGCGAGGACGTTGGACCCTCGTCGACTGGTTCGACGCCGACGGCCGGCGCTTCATCATTGCCAAGCAGACCCCTCCCCGGCGGGGCTATCCAAGGGGCCTCACCAAGCGCGAGCGGCAGGTCACGCTGAGTGCGGCGCTTGGCCAAAGCAGCAAGGTCACGGGCTATCAGTTGGGGATCAGCCCCTCGCGCGTATCAGCGCTGCTAAAGGCGGCGATGCGTAAGCTCGGCGTGCGGACCAAGGCCCAATTGGTCGTCATGGTTCGGGTCTTGAACGGTCAGCAGTGCGGCATCGCCTCCGAGCCACTCGTCGGGCCGACCCACAATGTCTAGTCGCGGCGCGCCCAAGCGGGTAACCTTGGAACGCCTGATGCCGCCAGCGGACAATCGAGACCCATGGCCCCGCATGCGGGACGTCGTGGCATCCGTCGTGACCGGCCTTCATGACGGGCGCTTCATCGAAGAGACGCTCGAAGCCCTGTGTCAGCAGATCGGCGCCACCTCGGCCTGGAGCACGCTCGAAACGAAGGGTAGCGCAGGCCCTATGCACCGCTCTCGCACCGCCGGGTTTCGGGGCGTCCCGCCGGCGGTGCTCGCGCTACATGTCACTGAAACCCTCGGCCGCGTCCAGAGCGAGCTCCGCACGATCGCAGGTCCGGTGCCCTACTCGCCCAGCGGATCCTTTGCCGCGGTCCCGCTTTGGTCGCTCCCGACTTCGTCGCGGCGCGGCCGGAGCTTGATCGGGGCGATGTACCTCGAGTTCTCCGGCAGCGAGGGCGAAGACGCTTCGACACTCGAGTTCGTGGAATGCGTGGGGACGCTCCTCGGCGGCATGATCGCACAACAGACGCTGATCGAGGCGACCCGCGAGGACCTCCGCGTCGAACGCGCGAAGGATCATAACGAGCACTACCTCGGCCTCGATGATCTCTTGGCACCACCGAGCATGGCATCGATTCGCGAGGAGCTTCGTGGGGCGGCTGGCAGCCACGCCTCGATCATGATCCTCGGGGAATCCGGCACGGGGAAGACCCAGCTCGCCACCGCGTTCGCGCGCGCAAGCAATCGTGAGCCCATCGTTCGCGCTACGCTCGGCTTGGCCGACGACCTGAATACGATCACTTCGGAGCTGTTTGGCCACGAGCGAGGCTCGTTTTCGGGCGCGGTCTCGAAGCGCAAAGGCCTCGTCGAATACGCGCACGAGGGCACGTTGATTCTCGACGAGGTGCTCAACCTCCCCCGCCACGCGCAGCAGTTGCTCCTGGATTTCACGCAGTTCGGCACGTATCGGCCGCTCGGCTATCAGGGTCGCGAACCCAAGAAATCCGAAGTGAGACTGGTGTCGGTGACGAACGGCAACATGTCCAACGCAATCTCCGAAAGACGGTTTCGGCAGGATCTCTACTACCGTCTCGCGACGGTTCCCATCGTGCTTCCGCCGCTCCGCGAGCGCCGCGAAGACATTCCGATCATCGCGAGCCGCTATTTGAGCCGTACCGACGTCAACGTCGACTGGGAGCTCGACGCCAGCGCGAGGAACTTGCTTTGCGCCCCGCATATTCACTGGGGCGGAAACATCCGGGAGCTCGAAGCGGTGTTGGAGCGGGCGAGGAACCGCGCGCGCTCCGATGAGCTAGCCGACCCGGTGATCGAGGCGCGTCACCTCGACCTCGAGGGAGAGCACTCGATACGATCCGGGACGACGCCGCCAGGACCTCCGAACGCAGACGAGACGCCCGGGCGAGTCATCGGAGACCGCTGGAAAGACCTGGGCGCGCAGAAGCAAGGGCTCGACGCTTTGGAGAAGGCGATCATCGAGGACGCGCTCACGGCCTGCGGAGGCATCGTCGCGCGCACCGCCCGGATGCTCTCCGTGCCGAGGACCGGGCTGATCAGTCGCATGGCGACGCTCGAGATCGATCCCGAGAAGTTCAAGAACCGTGGCGACTAGCCGCCGTCCAAGCCAATGACGATGCGCGTCGCGATCTGACGACGACCGTCAGCAGAACGGGCAGTTCGCCAGAGCGGCAGCCCGACACGACTGGGGTTTTTGCTTGGCACGCGCGCTGCATTGCTCCTGCTGCGGAGGCGCCGTCCAGGGGCCGCACGCACCAAGAAAAGGACAAGAGCATGACCATCAACGATCCGCACTGCCTTCGACGCGCCCTCGCGGTGCTTTGTGTGTCCATCGCGTCGCTCGCTGGATGTGGCGACGCCGCCCTGTTCTCGTTAAACCCCGGTCACATCGACCCAGCATCCGTCGTCCCGGACGCCTGCTTCGAAGGCGCTAACGTCGAGCTCCTCCGCTATTCGACCCGGTGCGAGCGCGCGAGCGTGAAGTCCCTCACCGCGCGCATCGACGATGGGTTGGAGTTTGCGGCGGACGCGGTGGAGACGCTCGAGTCGCCCTGTGCAGACGGACCAAGCCCCGCGCTCGAGATCCGCATCGAGGGCCACAGCCTGATCTTCGACTTCTCCAAGGTCTCCAACCCGGGCCGCTTCCCGAGCGCCGACTTCGAGGGCTATGTCATCGACCTCACGCTCCAGCCGCAAAACGCGCTTCTCCTCGCCGCGACGGTTGATGCCGGGCAGAGCACCCTCCCTCTCCACGACGGGGACATCTACCATGAGCCAGACCACATCGAGGTAAACTTCCAAGACATCGCTTTTGACGAGCGAGGACTCCTGAAGATCGACTTGCTATTTGCGAGCGTGAGTCATCAAGGCAACGAGGTCCGATGATGCCTGCACACTCGCAAAACACGGACTGGAGGGTGCCATGACCAAGCCTTCTCTTCTCACGCTGCTTGCCATCACGCTCCTGGCTCCATTGAGCAGTGTGACCGCGACGGCCAATGAATGGGCGGTGGTCCCGATCACGCGGGGCGATGAGCCAGCGATCACGCAAAGCATCGCAATGGAAGTCGGCCGTGAGCTCGGGCGACAAGGCCGGAGCGTCTGGCGTCCTGAGAGCGCTAGGGTCATCTTCGAGCGCAAGATCTCGGCGGACCCCGTCGCCTTGTCTGAGCAAAGCCTCCAACGATGGATGGACGATTCGCTTGCCGGCCTCCGCAAGCTCGCGTTGGGCGAGCGCGGCGCGGCCCTCGAACACCTTCAGAGCGCGGTGCAAATGTCGCGCGCCGCACTCGCCTATGTCAACAGGGACGATGCACGAGCCCAGCGTGTCTTGGACACCTGCCTCTACCTCGTCCGCGCCCTTCTCGAAGTCGGTGAGCCTGTAGATGCGCGACAGCAGGCGCAGGAATGCACACTCTTGGCTCCCTCGGGAACTCCGCAGGCATTCATGCACCCCCCAGCGGCGCTCGCGCTCTACGAGGACGCGCGCCGCCAAGGCGCCGAACGATCCGGGAAGCTCATCGTCGAGAGTGAGAAGACGGGATGCACCGTGCGCATCAACGGCAGGCCCATGGGTCGCACCCCGTTCGAAACGAGCGCCCTCCGCACCGGCGTATACGCAGTGCAGGTCGAGTGCGGCGGCGGGCATCCCGGCCGCATTCACTCTGCCAGCGTTGGCGCAAACACCACCCGACTTGGCATCAACACCGGGATCGATGGCACGGTCCGAACCGATCCCAGACTTCGGCTCGAGTATCGCGCAAACAGCCCTGCCACGGTTCGCATTGCCGCGGCCCGTAGCATCGCTCGCGCGCTTCCGGCGCGCTGGGTGATTCTCGTGTCGGAGCCAGATGCCGATACGATCGAGCTCGATCTCGTCGGCGAGGGGGGCAGCCAAATGGGTTGCGCGCGGATCCAGGCAGGGCCGCTTGGCCTTCGTTCGGACAGCCTCACGACTGCAGTCCGCGATGTGGTTGCCGGCAACTGCAGGGATGCTTCGGCTTCCAACGCACGCGTCACCACTCCGTCTGGAGCGCAATCGCTGTTCAACTCGGGCAATTAGTTCTATCGTGGTCGAGCGCGTCCGCGTTTGGATGGTGAAGCGGGGTGCGGGTTCGATTCATGTCCAAAGTTCGATCCGGGACATCGCTCACTAGCCTCGTCGGCGAAGACTTCGGTCCCTATCGTCTGTTGCGCCGCCTAGGCGTCGGCGGCATGGCGGAAACCTACGAGGCAATTCGCCGGGGTCCGAGCGGATTTGCCCAGCACGTCTGTCTCAAGCTCGTCCTCCCGTTCTTTCGCGACAACGAGGACTTCATTCAGCTGTTCGAACGAGAGGCGCGACTTGCCGCGAAGTTGCGCCACAGCAACATCGTCGGCGTGATCGACTTCGGCGCGATCGAGGGCATCCCGTACATGGCGTTGGAGCTGGTCGATGGCGCGGACTTGCGTGTCCTCCTCGACGGACAGGATGGAGAACGCCTACCGCACGACCTCGTGGCGCTGCTCGGCGCCGACATCGCTGCCGCGCTCGAGCACGCCCACGCACCGAGGCTTTCGAACCCCGACGGCAGCGGCACCATCGTGCATCGAGACGTGTCTCCGTCGAACGTGCTGATCAGCCGGCGGGGGGAAATCTTCCTCTCGGACTTCGGCGTGGCAAAAGCGGTCTCTGGAACGTCCCGCAAACAAAGCGCGGTGACGGGGAAGGTGCCGTATATGTCCCCGGAGCAGCTCCGGGCCGAGCCGCTCGACGGGCGGGCTGACCTGTTCGCGCTGGGCGTCGTGCTCTTCGAAGCGCTTGCAGGTTGCCGGCCGTACGAAGGCGCACACGATCCGGCGACGATCATGCTCACGCTCGCGGGCGACCACCCCTCACTGCTTGGGCTGGCACCGAATACGCCCCCAAAGCTCTGCGAGATCGTCGAGAGCCTCATTCGCCCTGATCGCGAGGCGCGCCCCGAAAGCGCGTCGGTCCTCATCGATCTGCTCGACGAGTTCGTTCCCTCCCCACGTGCCCGCCGGCTGCTCGGCGAGCGGGTCGATCTTTGCCGCCCAGCGAAAGAAGCCCACACGCCAGCGGACGAGAGCGAGCAGCCAGGCGTCACCACGGGGG
>JBATLA010000129.1:0-2144 GCA_049669945.1 Polyangiales bacterium
CCGCGAGCTGTGCCCGCTGACCTGACAGGAAGTGATGGTTGCCAATGTCGAGCGCTCCGAGCGCGTCCTTCACCGCGCCGGTCACCCGAGGATTGCAGTGGCCGAGGCTGAACACGCCTCCGTTGCAATGACAGTTGATGAGCCGAAGCCCCGTGTACGCGTCTTCGAACCAAATGCCCTCTCGCCGCCCCATGACGAGCTGCAGGCCCATGCGTTGGTAGTAGGCGAGCTTATTCGGGGCGAGGTGCTCGCGAAATGCGGCGATCAGCTCGTCGAACGACTCGTACGGTTGAGGAGGTGGGCCCTTGAACATCAGCGGGAGTCTACCCGAGCTTCGCAGGTGCTTTCTGGCTCAAAAACGCGCGCGCCGGCGAAACGACTGCGCGACCGCTTTGCGGAGGCGCAGGTTCTGCGCGCCTGAGAGCCGAAAACTCGGCAGAACCGCCGCAAAACGTCCATTCTGAAGAAGGCATCCGAATTGCACCCGCGTTCACCGGCCGCGGGGGAGCCGCCAGAAGAGGTTTCGTGACTCCATTTCATCAGGCGCATGGCAACACCTTCCCAAGCATTCCGCCCGGGCAGTCGAGCACGGCTTGGATCGACTCGCTCTGCGCCGATTTCTCCGGGCACTCGTTTCTCCGCAAGAGCAGCGACGAATGCCCACTGCTCGGCAAGTTCGCGTATGGGCTCGACCGACTCGCCGCGTCGGCCATGTCGGTTCCGTTCAAGCGGAAGATCAACCCGCATCTCTCCGACACGACGCTGCAAGAGTACATCGACTATCACGCGTTCTATTCGCAACCCCGATTTCTCGACGACCCCGGATCCGCATTCGAGGCCCCTCCGCCAGGCCATTCTGTCATCGAGCGGGGGACGCGCCGACGCTCATGGGACCCAAAGACCGCCAGACTCGCGAGCATCGATTTCTACAGCCCGTTTCAAACTCTCGACCCGCGCTTCCGAAGCGAGTACGCGGCGCTCGAGCCGAACGATCGGGTCGAATCCCGTGCGTGGTTCCACGAGGACGGACCCCGACCCGTCGTGATCTTCTTGCATGGGTTCTCGGCGCCCGACTACCGCATCAACAAGATGTGGTTCTCGGCGCAGCGCTTCTACGATGCTGGGCTCGACGTGGTGTTCATGAACCTGCCCCTGCACGGCGGACGCATGCCAAGCTCCGCGGCGTACCACGGCACCGCGATCATCCAGCCGTCGCTATGGCGTCTGAGTGAAGCCTGCGCGCAGGGAGTGATGGACCTTCGGATTCTCATCAACCACCTGCTCCAACGCGGCGCACCGAAAGCCGGGATCATGGGCTATAGCTGGGGCGGCTTTCACGCATCGATGATGGCTTGCCTCGAGCCCCGCACGGACTTCATCGTGAGCGTCGCCCCGGTGGTGAGCATCGCGGACTTGGTGATGAGCTGGCCGATGCGATCCTTCTTCGAGGAGTCGCTCGACGAGCCGGCGATGATGATCCGAGAGCTCCGAAAGATCCTCGCACCGTTCACGCCCCTATCGCACGCGTTGAATATTTCGAAGGGGCGCGTCTTGCTGGCCGCAAGCGCCAACGACGGGATCATTCCGGCCGTTCACACCGAGGCGCTCTGGGAGCACTTTGGGCGGCCGAATGTATACTGGAGTTGCGGTGGACACATACTCTACTTCGACAAGGCGCGTGTGACCGATCGCGCGCTGGGGTTCCTCCGAGAGATCGACGTCATCACGTGACCATGCAAGTCCGCGGCTACAGCCATCCCGACTTTCGTTCGCTCCGAGACACGGTCCGATGGTGCGCGCCCGCGCACGGACCAGGCGGCGTCGCGATCGCCGTTTATCACCGGGGCGAGCTCGTTGCGGATCTCGCGTGCGGCACACGCAACCGAGAGGGGGCCCCTTTCGAGCCCGAGACGCTGGCGCTGAGCATGTCCACGGGAAAGGGCGTGATGGCCACGCTCCTGCATCTGATGGTGGACCGCGGCGCGATCGACCTAGATGCGCCCGTCGCGAAGTACTGGCCCGCGTTCGGCAAGAACGGCAAGGGCGGTATCACCATCCGGCAGGCGGCCTCCCATCGTGCAGGGCTCTATTCGATCGCGCGCATCATCGACTCTGCCGAGGAGATGTTCGATTGGGACCACATG
>JBATLA010000130.1:0-1579 GCA_049669945.1 Polyangiales bacterium
ACGGATCGTGATCTTCCCAAGGCTCTGCGCGATGTAGCCGATTGGGTCGCGACACGGGACGGTCAACGTTGTTGTTGAACGTCCTCGAGGAGCACTTGAAGAAATGAGTGCTTGGAACGCCAGCTACCTAGCCGGCTTGCTCTCTCAACTCATTGGGTCCATTCGTGAGTCCGAATCACGCGGGACTACATGTCATGGGGAGTGGTTCGCGGTGCAGACGCACGTCACCTAGACCGCTTCCTGAAGCGAGACGACAGAGGAGTGCTCCTGTTGCCGTTCGGGCAAAATCTCGCGAACGATGAAGCTCCGTGTTTCCGGCGAGAGGACGCGCAGGCTATTGCGGTAGGCGCGAAGCGTGCGGCTGGAATACTGCTCCAATGCAAGTATCATCGTGCGTCTATCGAGGCTTCCAGGGCGCTCGTGGGTGGCTCTCGACAGAATCCGCCACATGCTCGAATGCTCTCGAGGGATGCCGCCCAGAGTGCGGATGTATTGATCGAGGGCTTGAACCCGCGCCGAATGGCAGTTCCGAAGACGCGTCAACGCAAGGCTGAGTTGAAGGTCGCAGATGGACTCGAGGCAGAGTGCATAGGCCTCGTACGCGCTGCGCTCGCGACTCAAAAAGACGTTCAAGAGCTCGATATCATCCGTTCGTGGTTCAGAACACGTCATCCGTCATTGCTTCTTCACGTAAGGCTACGAGGGTCCGAACCTTGCACGCAAATGCTACCTTTATGCAAGGTGGATAGTGCTGCGAACCCGAGATTGAAACCCACGATTCGAAGAAAAACGCCGCTGGATGAGACTATTTACCTCGCCGAAAAGCCTTGTCCTGGACACCACTGGGCGAGGGGTTCGACTAGGCACCCAATGTCTCAAGCCAAGGTGCGTCGCACCAGCGCCAGGGTGATCTCGCGCGCATAGCTATCTGGCAAGTCCACATCGTCCAGCGTCAGCATCTGTCCCATCTCCACCGGACGTGTCACCGTCGCGTCGTAGAGGAGGCCGATGGGAACGTGATTGGGTTCGTCGCGGAAACGCACCGCCGTGCCGCGCACCTGAAAGCTCCCGATGCCCGCCTCGATGCGCTCCCCCGGCTCGAGCGGGCGTTTTGAGACCGCGGCCACACCGATGGTCGGGTCGGCGGAGTTGTCGAGAAGCGGCGGGTTTCCCCGCATCGCGCTCCGAATCGTATTGGGGATTTCTAGGGCACAAAGATGGTATGGGCGAACGAACGTGTAGTACGGGCCATCACCCATTTTGAGCGCGCCTAGCACGGGCCGCTGCGATTCGTCGATGGTGGCGATCACGAAGACTCCGGGCGCCTGCCCGGGTACCACGGTGAAATCAGAAATCGGATGACCCAACTCCATCGCAGCGTCGGCGAGCGCGCGCGTTGCGCCCTCGACGGAATCCATTTGAACCGCCAACAAACCGGGCCGCGCAATGTGAGCGCCAAACGCGTTGGCAACGAACGCTTGCTCGATCTGCACTTTCGTACCGTCGGTGAACGACGTGGTTTGCTGAACTCGGAAGCCTTGCTTCTTCGACCAATACATCATGTCCGTCGGGCTCGGAT
>JBATLA010000131.1:0-1761 GCA_049669945.1 Polyangiales bacterium
GCTCCGGGCTCTTCGCCCGGGTCAGCTTGCCATCGGCCCCGAATCCTACGCGAATGACGTTGTCCCGCTCGCTGCCTTCGCCCAACTCGCTCTCCCCGGCCGACAATAGGCCCACCGCGTCTCCATGCAAGTGTCATCCGGCGGCGCCCGCAGGGCAGTGCTAGGATCGCGCCATGGCGCACCCACCGGCAGCCGGCCCCATCGCTTTTCTATCCGACGTTCATGGGAATTTGGCCGCATTGAACGTGGTACTGGCCGAGCTCGAACGCTTGGGGGTCAAGCGCTTGTACGTCGCCGGAGACTTACTCCTCGGCGGAGCGGAGCCGCTACAGGTCTGGCAGCGACTTCAGGCGCTCGGGGCGACCTGCACGTGCGGGCCCTCGGATTTGGCGCTCGCCTCGGTCGACCCGCAGAGCCTCGTGCCAATCGACGACGAGCAGCGCCGCCGGGCGCGCGCGTTCTCGGACACGAGGGCGGCGATCGGGGACCTCGTCGCCGAACGTCTTCGCCGTCTGCCCGAACAACACCGCATTCCCTTGATCGACGGGCGCGAAGTGCTGATGGTTCACGGCTCGCCCGCCGACCCCAGCAGAGAGATCAGCCACGATCTCGAAGACGAGGAGATCCTGGCGCTGCTCGATGACGACCCGGCGGACATCATCATTTGCGGGGCGACGCACGTGCCGTTTCAACGCGCCGTTGAGGAGTACCACGTGGTGAATGTAGGCTCCGTCGGGGAGGCCCCCGAGGGCCAGGTCGCGCACTACACAGTACTGACGCCGAACATGAGCGGCGCGGATGTCCTGCAAGACTGGGTCAGCTACGAAGAGCAGCCCGAGGCGTCCTAGCCGGCGGCAGCCTTGGGCTCGTCGGGTTGCTCGGTACTGGTGCGGAGCATTTCCACGCGGCGAACGCGGCGCTCGTCGGCGTCGAGCACGACCACACGGTACGGACCGGCGCGTAACGTCTCGCCGATGACCGGCACCTGCCCAGCGAGGTGCACCAAAAGTCCGCCGAGCGAGTCGAAATCGCCTTTATCGTCGCAGATGGACTCCCCGAGGTGCTCTTCGAGATCGTAGACCGAAATGCTCGCGTCAACGAAGTAGTGCCCCGGCGCGCGTTCGTACACGAGCGGCGCCTCTTCGTCGTGCTCGTCTTGGATTTCGCCGACGATTTCCTCGACGATGTCCTCCAGGGTGACGATGCCCGCTGCGCCTCCGAACTCGTCGACGACGACGGCCAGATGCGAGCGACGCCGCTGCATTTCACGCAACAGCACGCCGATCTTTTGGCTTTCGGCCGCAAAGAAGACGGGCTTGCGAACCACGCTCGCGAGCGAGATGGTCGACGCATCGGAGGTGCTTTGCAGAAGCTGAAACAAGTCCTTCGCATAGAGCACGCCCTCGACGTGGTCGATGTGACCACGGTAGACCGGGTAACGGCTGTGCCCGGACTCCATGATGCTCGCGAGCACCTCATCGATAGATGTCTCGAACTCGAGGGCAACAACCTGGGTCCGCGGGACCATGATCTCGCGGGCCACGGTGTTCTTGAACTCGAGGACGCTCCGAAGCATCTGGGCGTGGTCCTCTGCGATGCTGCCCTCCTCTTCGCCCTGCTCGATGACGTGCTCGACGGTGAGCTCGGCGAGACGGCTCGGGTCCTCCATCTGCACCTCGGGCACCACGCGCTCGACGAGGCCGCTGATCCAGGTGAGCGGGACCGCAATCGGGGTGAGCAGCAGCTCGATGGGGCGGAGCC
>JBATLA010000132.1:0-1512 GCA_049669945.1 Polyangiales bacterium
TTCTAACCTCGGCCGGCGCCACGACCACGTTCGTACGCTGCTTGCAGTTGCTTTTCGTCAAGACCAAGCCGGCGCATTTCAGAAGTGATCGTCCGGACCTGGCGGCCGTACGCACTCTTGACCGGCATGCCGGCGAGACGCTCGATTTCGGCCATCAGTTGTTCATCGAGACCGACTTTCGCGCGCTGCTTCGGGGACAGTTGCGCAATCGAACGAACCAAGCGCCCCATCGTGGCCTTTTCCGCGCGGTCTGCTGCGCGGTCCTACGATCGCGATTCGTAGATGACTTCTTCTTCGGCCGTCGTCGACCGGAGCCGTGATTTCTTCTTGGCCACACCGCACCATGACTCACTCGAAGGCGACAAACTACGCTGTCGTAGATCTAGCCTTTTTGGCAAGCGTTTGACCTACGGACCTGGAATCGAGGGCTACCCGACCCTGTGCCTCCTCAAAACCCCGGCGAACGCCCAATCGTTGATGTTTCCGCGCTCGGGATCAGGCTGGCCAACCCAATGGTTCACTTGCTGTACGCCCTGCTTGCGACCGCCAGATCGAGCTTGAAGCCGAAGCCGGACTCTCTGATGGCCGTGACCCCAACGACGCGAAGTTGGAACCAACTTTCCGCTTTCATTGAAGCGTGGGACGAGCTTCGGAGGGCAGCATGAAGAGCTTTGAAGACGGCCAACCCATGGGCAGCGGCGCGCACTGCATACAGCTATGGCCGTTGCCGCGCTCGACTTGCGCATATCGAGCCGTCGGCCGTGAGCGGCGCCCACTGCGCGGGGCTTAGGCGGAAGGCGCGCTCGTCGCGGCTCACATCTCGCGAAGGACAGCGTTTTGAGGCACGACAGGCCTGCACGGACCGTAGAGGCACCTGGCTCGCGGGTTAGCCGAACGACGATGCACGGAGCCCTGCGCGCACCCGCTGCGCCCCCACGCCCCAAACGCAGAACCTGCGCCTGAAGTCGGCTCGGCAGGAAACAATTACGTATAGCGCGGCACGGTCCGGCGACCCCACGTTACCTATGACCGGGCAGGGAGGTTGCTATGCGTATTCTGTTTACATTCATGTGCGTGGTGGCGCTTGGCGTCGTCGGGTGCGGTGAGACGACGGGCGACGGCGGAAGTGGTGGAACCGCTGGGACTGGCGGCATGGCTGGTAGTGGCGGAACCGGCGGCGCGGAGGGGGTATGTGACTTCAGCCTTGGTAGCACGACACTTGCGGCTGTCTGTCCGTGCAGCGAAGCGGGAATACGCGCCGCGATTGAAGCACCATTCGACGACGACCCGTTTAAGTTTGACTGCGACGGACCTCAGACAGTCGTGACCGAAGCGCCAATCGTCATCGACCAACCTGTCATCCTCGATGGTGAGGGGAACCTGAAGGTCGTGGGAACTGGATTCGACCCGGTGTTCCGAGTGGCTGGGAACGTGACGGCGGAGCTCCGAGGTTTTGGGGTGGCTGGAAGCCCCGATGGCCTGGTCATTGAAAACTTGGGGACGCTATCATTG
>JBATLA010000133.1:0-2459 GCA_049669945.1 Polyangiales bacterium
ACCGCCGCGGCCGCCGGAGACGCGGGGTTGGTGGGATCGATGAACGCGGGGCTCCACGCGCTGGCGACATGGCACTGCGAGCAGTCCTGCGGAAACGGCGGCGACGTAGCCGTTCCGCGGTGGCTCGGATGAACGTTCGGATCGAGATAGTCGGACGCATGGCAGGAGAAGCAGTCGCTCTGAACCGTGGTCCATTGCCGTTCGTTGTTGCGTAAGTGGCACTCCGTACACGCGGCGATCGCGTGCATCCCAGTGAGTGGGAACCGGGTTCGGCGGTGGAGCTCGAACGCCCCCATGTCGTTCCAACGGCGAGACGAATGACAGCTCGAGCAGCGACGGTTCAATCGCGACTGATGCGGGTCCTGATGGCAACTCTCGCATTCGCGAGTGACACGCTTCTCACCACTGTGACATTGGTTGCACGCGGCAGATGCATGTCGTCCCGAGAGCGGGAAACCAGTTCTCGAATGGTCGAAGCCCTCCCCAGATTTCGCGCCGGCCATGTGCCAGCCCTCCGGCGTGTGGCAGTTCCCGCAATCGAGGCCCTCGGTGATCGAATTGTGACGAGATGCGCTCGGTCGAGCCGTGTTCTTCTCGGGCTCCTTCGCAACTGCCATCGCCGCAAGCCCGGCGAGTGCGGCAACGCAGAGGAGAATGCCAAGCATCCGGTTCATCGCGCTCCCTTCCTCCGCGCATGCGGGTTGCCGTGGCAATCGGCGCACTCGCTGTAGCCGAGCCGGTACCGAACGGGTTTCTCCCCGCCCCGCAGACGCTCACGACGGTGACAGGCGACACAGCGCAGATCGCCATGTGCGCCTTCGAGGGGATAGGAAGCCAACTCGACATGGTCGAAGGACGCGATCTCGAACGACGAGGTTGTGTGACACACGTCACACCCGCGCTCGGGCTCGGTGAGGCGAAACTGACCTGCATGAGCGTCGCGATGACAGCCGGAGCACTCGCGGGGGGCGCCGCTGTAGGTCGCACCGCGACCGCGCAAGCGATCTTGTTTGGAAGGTCGGTGACAGCTGTCACATGCAGCTTCGGTGTGCGCGCCCGTGAGCGGCCAAGCGCTGTGGTCGATGCGTGGGGAGTCCCACCCGCGCTCGGAGTGGCAGTGCGCGCAACCACCAGAGCGCATCTCCGTCGAAAACTGCTCACCATGCGGGTTATCGTGACAGTCCGCACAGGCCGCGGCACGCAGCTCCAAGTTCGTGCGGGGGCGCTTCCCTCGATGGCAGCTCGTGCACGGCACGGCTTGATGTCGCCCGCCGAGCGGGAAACCTGTTCGGGCGTGCTGCTCCACGGTGAAGGACGTGGGCCAAAAGCCATGCTCGTCGTGACAACTCGAGCAGTCGGTCTTGCCGAGCGTGCCGTGATGGGCGTCACGGTGACAGTCGTTGCACTGATCGAACTGGAGCTGCCGGTATCGGCGTTGCAGCGGCAGCTTTGGAGAGTGGCAGCGCTGGCATGCGACATCCCGGTGCATGCCTTCGAGGGGGAAGGCCGTTTTCGGGTGTGCGCGGAGACCGATGGCGCGCGGGAGCTTCAGCCAACGGATGCTGGCATGGCAGCTCTCACAGCGATCGCCGAACGCAGCCTCGTGAACCTGCGCATGACACGAGACGCAGGTCGCGCCGGTGCTCGGCGGCTCCACGTTGCCTCGATCGTGACAGGCTTCGCACTCGGTTTTCGCGTGCCCCCCGGCGAGGCTCAGTCCGGGGTGGTTGCTTTGGATGTTGGTGACCTCGGTCCAGTCGGTCTCGTTGTGACAAGATGTGCATTCCGCGCCTTCAAACCGGTCTTCGTGGGGATCTGCATGGCAGGAAGTGCAATCGGTCTCGAGCCCGAGGAACGTCGCGTTGCCCCGCCGGTTGGGGCGATCGTGGCAGTCCTGGCATCGAACAGACGCGTGAGCCCCTTTGAGCCGCCAACCCGATAGTCGATGGTCGAATCGGCTCTCTCCACCGCCTGGCCATCGAACGAGCTTCGCGTTCCTTCCGAGATGCTCGACGTGGCAGCGGCCGCAGTCCTTTTGCTGATACTCCGGGCGGCTGTGCAGCCCCTTTCCTTGCCGGATGCGATCACGTAGGTCGTCGTGGCATCCGAGACAGGAGTCGGTATCGACTCGTCTCCCGGTCGAGTGGCACTCGCTACAATTGGCGTCCCCATCGATCTCCGCGTGCGCGCTGCTGAGCTTCCCCGGTGATAGGAACTGTGCGCCGGTCTGCCTCGGAGCCAAGGCCCCGGCGATGACCGCGGCGAGCATCGCGACGCCGATGATGAACGACGCAGTGGCGCGGGCAGTCACTGGGAGAAGATCCATCGATAACCGTAGATCCAAGCCACGGCGATGTGGACTGGCACGATGAGGACGAGAATCGCGGCCAGCAAACGATGGAACCCTCGCCAAGACTGAAGCAGAGAGGACGCACCCACCGCGACCACCTCGCGGGTCG
>JBATLA010000134.1:0-2231 GCA_049669945.1 Polyangiales bacterium
GTGCGAACGTTGGCACGACCGTGACCGGTTGGCTCGTGGCATTGCTCGGTTTCAAGCTCGAGCTCGGCACCGCTGCCCTACCCATTGTCTTGATAGGCGTGCTCATCCGACTCTTTGCGAAGGGGCGCGTCTCCTCAGTCGGTTTCGCAGTTGCGGGTTTCGGTTTGATCTTCGTCGGCATCTCGCTCTTGCAGCAGGGCATGGGCGGGTTCGTGGGTATCATCACGCCCGACAGTTTTCCGGGGGACACATGGTCCGGGCGCTTGCTTCTCGTCGGGTTCGGCATTGCGTTCACGGTCGTCACGCAATCCTCGAGTGCGGGCGTCGCCATTGCCTTGACTGCGGTCAACGCCTCCGCGATGAGCGTGCAGCAAGCCGCCGCAGCCGTGATTGGGATGGACATCGGGACGACAGTGACCGCTATCCTCGCCGCCGTCGGTGGGTCCGTGCATGCGAAACGCACTGGCTACGCCCACGCGATCTACAACGTATTTCTGGGCATCGGAGCGTTCTTCATCCTCGTCCCGTTCATGGGCGCGCTCGAACGCTTTGCCCCGCGACTGCTCGAGTCTAATCCAGAGCTCGTCCTCGTGGGGTTCCACACCTTCTTCAACCTGATCGGTGTGAGCATCGCCCTGCCTTTCGCGGCGCGCTTTGCGAGCCTCCTCGTCCGGCTCGTTCCCATGAAGCTCGTGCCTTTCGTTGAAAGTCTCGACCGCTCTCTTCTCGATGCACCCGCCGCGGCCCTGGACGCGCTCGGCACCACGTTGGCGGACCTCGCGGCTGCTACCTTTGAGCTCATCCTGCAGCTGCTCGCCGCTACCCCTGCACGCGGTGTTGAGCCGCGCGTTGCGCAGGCACGCCAAGCCTTGAGCGAAACGCGGGAGTACGTAGAAAAGATCCGCAGCTCGCCGCAGGAGGGGTGGACCTACGAGCGACATCTATCCGCGATGCACGTGATCGACCATCTCGACCGTCTTGCCGACCGATGTGACGAGGCCGAGCGGTGGGCGACGGTGAAGGAGGACCCGCAACTCGCGACTATCACGAGAGAGCTTGCCCCCGCGGTGGACCGTGTGCGGGAAGCGCTCGTACACGGGGAGCGGACGGTCGACGAGGAGGGTCTCGAGGCTATGTGGCAATTGCTTCAAGACCGAGGCCGCGAGTACCGGGAGCGCGTGCTCGAGCGGGTTGCGGTGGGACAGATCGACGCGATCGAAGGCATCGAACGTCTGGACGCGGTGAGAGGGGTAAGGCGCGTCGCCTATCATTCGTGGCGGATCGCCTATCACCTCAACCGCTGTCGCATGCACAAGCCGCCCGCCGAGACCGCCGATGACTCCGTAGTTCCGCCTCACGCGGAAGCGGAACCACCGGAACCCGGCTGATGATGGGGCATCTCCATTATTCATCCACGTCCGCGTCAGCGTCAGCGTCAGCGCCAGCGTTCAGCGTCAGCGTTCAGCGTCAGCGTTCAGCGTCAGCGTTCAGCGTTCAGCGTTCAGCGCCAGCGTCAGCGCCAGCGCCAGCGCTAGCGTCCTCCCCGGTCGTCTCGCACTCGCAGACGCACGCACGTAGGAAGTCGTCGCAGCTTGCTGAGATCAGGGGGTCGATCCCGCACGCCGCTTCGCAAACCGGGGCGCACTGGGAATCCTCCGTGCAGGGAGACGGCCCTCCCACTTCCCCGTTGCAGGAGGCTGCCGTCGAGAGAAGCGCGACCGCGATCAGCACGAGTGACCTCACCGGCTACTCGAACCGGTCGACCCAGACCTTGGTGCGCGTTCCGTCGGACTGTGCCGAGGTCACCATCGCCTTGCCGTCGGGTGCGAGCGCGAGGTTGGGGGATCGGGCTCGGGACCCAGCACGCACGCTCCGATGAGCAAGGCTAGGCGCAACCGGCGTCTTCTCGGGGGGCTCGTCAATTCCGGCACAGAGTACCAGAAGTCGGCGCAGCGTCGCGATTGCCCCGCTCTAGGTGTCTTGGGAGCTCCTCAGGAAGCCCAGCGCGGCCAAGGCGGCCAGGAGAGACACGGCAAGCCCGGCCAGCTCCACTGGCAGCATGCGTCGGTCCAAGGTCAGCTCGTGCCGACCCCCGGGAAGCTCGAAGGCGAGGAGGCCGGTACTGTCGTCCGGACGGGTTTCTATCTCGTCGCCAGCGTCATTGGTGAGTCGCCAGTGGGGGTAGTAGACCTTCTTCACCCGGATGGTCGCCGCTGAGCTCAGGGTGATCG
>JBATLA010000135.1:0-17575 GCA_049669945.1 Polyangiales bacterium
ATCGGGGTCTTCGCTTTGGCGCCAACAACATCTCGGCGGCCACCGCACTTCGCAACGCGGTCGTCGAATTCGGCGGACGTCGCAACAGCGCCACTTCCCAGGGCGCGGTCGAGGTTCTCTCGAGCTCTGCCCCGCGCGTCAGCGACTCGACAATCCGAGAAAGCATCAACCATGGCCTCTACGCTCAGGCCGGTGCGGGCTCGGAGACGAGCACTTGGTTCGACCGAAACCAGCTCACCGCCAACGGACGCTCTCCCATCAGCATGGGCTCGGACGACGTGTCGACCCTCGGTGCGAGCCTCGACCTCTTCGGCAACGGCACGGATCGAATCTACGTCCGAGGCTCCACCGTGAGCCGACCAAGCGCGGATTGGACGAACTATGGGGTTCCCTTCTACTTGAGCGCGGGCCTCGTGGTTCGCGGGGGGACCACCATGAGTGTCGAGCCCGGCACTGAGATGCGATTCGCATCGGGCCGGCGCATGCAGGTGTCGACCGGCGGAGTCAGTGGCGAGGAGGGCACGTTCGTCGGAGCGGGCACGCCGCAGGCGCCGATCCGGATGGTGGCGGACAGCGGGACCTGGAACGGCATTCACCTCGACGACAACATCCAAAGTGGAACGGTCCTCCGGAACGTCCGGATCGAGGGCTTCAGCGGCAGCGTGAACGGCGGGTTGCGAGTCGATCCGGGTGAACGGGTCGCGATCGTCGAAGCTTGCTTGCTCCAAAGCAGCGATCCTGGCTCGGTCGGCGTCTACCTCGGTGGCGGGGCGGGCGTCAGCTCGTTCGAGAACAACGTGGTCGACACCGAGTCGCTGTCGGTCGATGCGGCGATGCCCGGCTTCAGCGACGTGCTCAAGACGTCGAGCGTGTACGAGGCGCCGCTGCGGGTGCGCGGGAGCACAGCAAGCGGTGTCGACATGGCATGGAGCAAGCCAGTCGCGAGCGACGCAAGCACGCAAGCGATTCGACCGAGCGGAAACCTCAACGTGACCAATGGCTCACTGTCGATCGCAGCCGGCAACCACATCGAGATGCCGCTCAATGGCCAGCTCGCGATGACGAGCAGCCAACTGCTCGTCGACGGCACGGCAAGCGAGCCAGTCGTCTTCGAGCCAGCGTCCGGCGTTCCGTATTGGAATCGCATCCGCCTTCGAGGGCCCGGCACGACGGGCGCCTCGCGCATCACACACGCTGTGCTCACGTCGCCGGGCTCCGATCCCGCGCTCGCGGCCTCCACTCAGCGCGCCGCCGTCGTAGTCGAAGCGAACGGAGGCGTTCCGGCAACGCCTTCCGTGTCGAACTCGACGATCGTGGACAGCAATGGCTACGGCATGACGTTTGGCAACGAAACCCACTGCGCCGAGGAGTGCGACGACAACACCATCACCGGCTCTCGATTCTCCGCGCTTCGGATGCTCGCGAACTTCATCGGCCGTTTCGGCATGAGGAACAGCTTCGCGGGGAACAACACCTCAGGAACGCTCGGGCACGAGGGAATCTGGGTCGCGGGAGACGTCGTCGACACGAGCGCCAGCTGGCCGGCCAATGACGTGCCCTACGTCGTGCATGGCGACGTCGAGCTCCGCCAATCGTACCCGCTCGACCCGATTCCGGTGATGACCATCGCGCCGGGCGCGGAGCTTCGCTTCGCGAGCGACCGTCGCTTGCGCGTCGGTGACGGGAATGACGGTGTGCTCGATGCACGGGGAACCGTCACAGACCCGATTGTGTTCACCAGCATTGACACGGGTTCGCCCGTCTTCTGGCGAGGCATCGACTTCAGCCAAGGCTCGGATGGATCGACACTGGACCACGTCGTCGTCTCGTACGGCGGTCGCGCCGATGGCACCGGCAACCTGAACTTCCGCAGCGGTTCGGTGGTGACGCTGGGCGTCGCTACGCTGTCGTTGTCTGAGGAGTACGCTGCCGTGATCTACAACGGATCTGCTCCGATGTTCACGGGCTCGCCAACTGACCGCGTCTACGAGTTGAATGGACAGGCGTCCAACCCGGGGGCAGGCGACCCTGCCTTCGATTGCGTGCGTGACATCTCGACGGGTACCTGCAACCCACTCTGACATTGCCAACAGCAGAGAGGCCGCTCCGCGTTTCGGTCCGGAGGTTGCACCCCCAGATCGGCTCACCTAGGCTCCGGCCTCATGTCCGACGAGGACGACATCTCGCAGAAGACGCTGGCGGTTCATGGTGGTGAGCCGCGAACGTACCCGTATGACGCCTTGGTCGCGCCGATCACGCAGACGGCGACGTACTCGTTCGCCGACACGGCGGAACTGATCGCGTATTTCGAGGGACACAAGGACCGCGAAGAGTACGGCCGGTACGGAAATCCCTCGGTGCGTCTGGTCGAAGAGAAAGTGGCAGCGCTCGAGCGCACCGAGGACGCAGCGGCATTCGCGAGCGGAATGGCCGCAGTCACCTCGACGATTCTCGCCCTGGTGAAGTCGGGCTCTCACGTGATCCTGTTCGCCGACTGCTACAGGCGAACGCGGCAGTTCGTCACGACCTTCCTCGACCGCTTCGGCGTGGCGAGCACCTTGATCCCGCCCGCCGATCTCGAGGCCTTGAAAGCCGCGATTCGCCCCGAGACGCGCCTCGTCATCGCCGAGGCGCCAACCAATCCGTACCAGACCGTCCCCGACCTCGAGCAGCTCGCCGAAATTTGCCGAGACAACAAGGTCAAGACACTGGTCGACAGCACCTTCGCGACGCCGATCAACTTCAAGCCCGCCAGCTACGGGATCGACATCGTCGTGCACAGCGCGACCAAGTACCTGGGAGGGCACAACGACGTCCTCGGTGGCGTCGTCGCCGGCAAGACCGGGCTGGTGTCCCTCGTGCGCGACCTTCGGAGCGTGTTCGGCGCCTGCCTCGATCCACATGCCGCGTACCTGATTCATCGCGGAATCAAGACCCTGGCGCTGCGTGTCGAACAGCAAAACGCGTCGGCCCAGGCCCTCGCCGAACGCCTCGAAGCGCACCCCCGGGTCCGGCAAGTGTGGTACCCGGGCCTCGCTTCACATCCCAGTCACGAGACCGCGAAGCGGCTGATGAGCGGCTATGGTGGCGTGGTGACGTTCTCGGTCGATGCGGACCTCAGCGGTACGAGCCGCATCATCGACGCTTGCCGGATCCCGCGGATCGCGCCGAGCCTCGGTGGCGTGGAGTCGCTGATCGAGCAGCCCGCGTTGATGAGCTACTTCGAGCTCAGCACCGAAGAGCGAGAGGCGATCGGCATCAAGAACAACCTGATCCGCTATGCCGTCGGCATCGAAGACACCGATGAGCTGATCGCCGATCTGGTCGCCGCGCTCGACGCAGCCGCCTGAGGTATCGCTTCAGATACTGCGAGTCGCCTCACAAAGCTGCGCTGGAACTCTCTATGCGGATTGCGACCGCCGCGGAGAGCTTCGAGGTCCAATCGGTGCAAGTGCGCGAAATCGCTGTTGACGCGCCTAGGCCCCTAGATATACTCAGCCCCCAATGGGGAGAGAATCGATGACGAAGTCGGAGCTCATCGACGCTGTAGCCCAGCGGACGAAGATCACCAAAAGCCGAGCTGAACAAGTCGTAAACTGCGTCTTAAATGCGATGACGTCGGCGCTCGAGCAGGGGGAGGGGATCGAAATCCGCGGCTTCGGGAGCTTCACGGTTCGTGAATACAAATCCTACAGCGGGCGCAATCCGCGGACGGGCAAGCCCGTGCCGGTGCCGGAAAAGCGGCTGCCGTTCTTCAAAGTTGGCAAAGAGCTCAAGGAGCTCGTCAACGGAGGCGTCGTCGAGGACGGCGCGGCCGAGCCCGGCGAATAGGGGCTGCAATGAAACCAGAAGCGCAGCTCGCCGAGCTCAAGCGCGGCGTGGTCGACCTACACGTCGAGTCGGAGCTGCTCGAGCGACTCAGCGCGGGCAAGCCTCTCAAGATCAAAGCAGGGTTCGATCCAACACGGCCCGACTTGCACCTCGGGCATACGGTCTTGCTGAACAAGATGCGCCAGTTCCAAGAGCTGGGGCACGATGTCGTCTTCATCGTTGGGGATTTCACCGCCCAGATCGGTGACCCGTCCGGCCGCAGCAGCACGAGACCCGTTCCAACCCGCGACGAGATTCTCGCGGGCGCGCGCACCTACGCCGACCAGGCGTTCAAGATCCTCGACCAAGACCGAACTCAAATCGTCCACAACAGCGAGTGGCTAGGCAAGATGGCGTTTGACGACGTCATTCGGTTGGCGGGGAAGTACACGCTCGCCCGCATGATGGAACGCGACGACTTTCGCCGGCGCTGGGCGGAGCATCAAAGCATCTCGATTCACGAGCTTCTGTACCCGCTTGCGCAGGCGTACGACTCGGTCGTCCTCAAGTGCGACGTCGAGCTCGGCGGCACCGACCAGCTGTTCAATCTGCTGGTGGGTCGCGAGATCATGCGCGAGATGGGACAGCGTCCTCAGATCGTCATGACGACGCCGATCCTCGAAGGCATCAACGCCCGCTCCGAGAACGGCAAGATCGTCGGCGCAAAAATGAGTAAGTCGCTCGACAACTACGTCGGCGTGGCGGAGCCGCCGAAGGAGCAACTCGGCAAGCTCATGAGCATCTCCGACGACTTGATGTGGCGTTACTACGAGCTCCTCTCGACGCATCCGGCCCAGGAGATCGAACGCCGCAAACGCGCGTGCGCGGCGGGCGAGATGAACCCGCGTGACGCGAAGCTCTCGCTCGCGAAGGAAATCGTGAGCCGCTATCACGACGCGGCGGCGGCCGAGGGGGCCGAGACATCCTGGCTCGCCCAGTTCTCCAAGCGGCAGGTCCCTGACGACATGCCGGAGCACGAGCTCACGCTCGACGAAGAGTCTATCTGGATTCCGAGGCTGCTGAGCGACGTTGGACTCGTGAAGAGCTCGAGCGACGGTCGACGCCGCATCGAGCAGGGCGGCGTCGAAGTCGACGGCGACCGCATCCACGATCCGCAGACGACGCTTCAAAAAGGCCGCACCTACACGATCAAAGCCGGCAAGCGGGCCTGGGCCAAGGTGACGCTCAAGTAGCGGACACGGCTGTGATCACGAGCGCCTCCGAGAGCGCCGGAGCCTCGAGTTGACAGCGTAAAATTTACAGCGTAAACACGTGCCATGCCGCGCGCTTCCCTGACGCAAGACGAGCTCGATGCCTTCCGGGCACGCGCCGTCGATGCCGCGATGGGGCTGTTTGCCGAGCACGGGTACCGAGCGGTGTCGCTGCGCTCGCTCGCGAAGGCGCTCGGTGTGAGCCCGATGACCCCGTACCGGTACTTCGAGAACAAGGACGAGCTTTTCTCCATGGTCAGGGGCGAAGCGTTTCGTCGATTTGCCGATGCGCAGCGGGACGCGGTTGAGGGCGTCGAGGATCCAAAGGACGCCTTGCGTGTGTTGGGGCAGGCTTACATCAGCTTTGCGCTCGATGAGCCCGACGCGTACCACATCATGTTCGAGCCCTTGCAGACGCCTGCCGGGACGTATCCCGGCCTCGAGGCTGAGCAGGCGAGGGCATTTTCCTATCTTCACGGGGCAGTCGAAGCCTTGGCGGATGCGGGCGGCTTGGAGGGTGACCCTCTTCGGCGCGCGCACTTCCTGTGGGCGCAAGTTCACGGCCTCGTCTCGTTGCACTTGGCGGGCAAGCTCGTGATGGGCTGCTCCCTCGAAGAGCTCGTGCCGGCGGTGTTCGACACACCGGAGGCTGCGCAGTAGCGCGCGAACAGGAGAACGACATGCGAATCGGAACATCGTACAAACAACACCCGGGTCTCCGAGACGACTGGGATGCCATCGTGATCGGTTCAGGCATCGGGGGCATGACGACCGCCGCGAGCCTCGCGAAGCTCGCGGACAAGCGCGTGCTCGTCCTCGAGCGGCACTACACCGCCGGCGGTTTCACCCACACGTTCAGGCGGCCCGGCTACGAGTGGGATGTCGGAATCCATTACATCGGCGACGTGGCACACCCGAAGGCCATGGGACGCCGCATGTTCGACTTCCTGACAGAGGGAGAGCTCGAATGGGAGGACATGGGCGAGGTCTATGACCGCATCTTCCTCGGCGACAACGCGTATGACTTCGTCAAAGGCTACGAGAACTTCCGCGCGCAGCTGCACACTTACTTCCCGCAAGAGGAAGCCGCGATCGATCAGTACCTCGAGAAGGTCGTCGCGACCGCCAAGAAGGCCCAGATGTTTTTTGCGGAGAAGGCTGTGCCTCCGCTCGTCTCGACGCTGTTCGGCGGGATGATGCGACGGCCCACGCTCAAGGAAGCGACTCGCACCACGCGCGAGGTCCTCGAGGAGATCACCCAGAACCAAGAGCTGATCGGCGTGCTCACGGGCCAGTTTGGGGACTACGGACTGGTGCCGTCGAAGAGCAGCTTCTTCATTCATTCGATGGTCGTCGCGCACTACTTCCGCGGCGCCGCCTATCCGATTGGCGGCTCGTCGCGGATCGCTGAAACCATCTTGCCAGTCATCGAGGCTGCGGGCGGCGAGGTCATCACCAACGCCGACGTCCAGGAGATCCTGGTGCAAGAAGGCAAGGCGGTCGGTGTGCGCCTCGCGGACGGGCACGAGCTCCGCGCCCCGATCGTCGTCAGCAATGCGGGCGTCATCAACACCTTCGAGAAGCTGTTGCCCACGGACGTCGCCACGGAGGTCGGCTACGGCGCCAAGGCCCGGAGCGTCGGGGCGTCGATCGCGCATCTCTCGCTCTATGTCGGCCTCGAGGCCACGACCGAGGAGCTCGGGCTCGAGAAGACCAACCTCTGGGTCTATCGCAACCACAGGCACGAAGAGAACTTCGAACGATTCGAGAAGGACATCAACGCGCCTCTGCCAGTGGTCTATTTGTCGTTCCCCTCGGCGAAAGATCCCGACTTCAGTCGCCGATATCCGGGCAAGTCGACGATCGAGGCGATCACCCTCGGGCCCGCCACTCCTTTCAAGCAGTGGGAGAACACCACGTGGAAGAAGCGTGGCGCCGCGTACGACGAGCTCAAGGCAAGCCTGTCGGAGCGACTGCTCGACACGCTCTACAAGCACGCACCGGCGACGCGCGGCAAAGTGGAGATTGCGGAGCTTTCGACGCCACTCACCACGACGAACTTCGCCGCGCATCCCGACGGCGCAATTTACGGACTCGCGCACAGCCCAGCGCGGTATCAGCAACGATGGCTACGGCCGCGAACCCCGATCAAGGGCCTCTATCTCACAGGTGCGGACGTCGTTAGCGCCGGTCTGATGGGCGGGATGATGGGAGGCTTCGTTTGCGCGTCCGCTGTGCTCAAGGGCAACGTCCTCGGACAAGTGCTGAAGCACCAGGCGCAAAGCTTGCGCGACAAGGCTCCAAGGCCATCGACGCCCGCCCGCGCATGACGCGCTAATCAGCTCGCGACCTGGTTGCGATTCGGTATGCTACCCGGGTCATGACTCCACTCGACCTCGAGCATCCGGTCTGGGAGCAGGTGTACATGGTTGCGCCGCTCATCATCGTGGGAACGCGCGAGCCCGATGGGACCTACGATTTGGCGCCGAAGCATCTTGCGCTTCCGATGAGTTGGTCCGAGCACTACGGCTTCGTGTGCACAGCCTCCCACGCGACATACCGCAACGTGCAGCGGGAGGGCTGCTTCACGGTGAGCTTCCCGCGCCCCGACCAAATCGTGCTCACGAGCCTGGCTGCCGCGCCCCGATGCGAGGACCAGCAGAAGTACTCGCTCGGCGCTATTCCGACCGTTCCGGCCACCAAGGTCGATGGCGTGCTCCTCGAGCACGCATACCTTCATTTCGAGTGCGAGCTCGACCGCATCATCGACGGCTTCGGTGTCAACAGCCTGATCGTCGGCAAGATCGTTGCGGCGACCGCTGCCGAAGACAGCCTGCGCGACGGTGAAATCGATGCCCGGGAGATGATCGCCCATTCCCCCATGCTGGCGTACCTGCATCCCGGGCGGTTCGCCGAGATCCACCAGACCCATGCTTTCCCGTACCACGTCGGCTTCAAGCGCTAATCGGTCCACGATGCCCACCGACCTGGCGAACCGCGTTCTCGATCACCTCGACAAGAACCGAACCGCAATGTTCGAGTTGCTCGAGCGCCTTGTGGTTTGTGAGTCACCATCTGGAGATCGGAGCGCGCTGAAAGAGGTGATCACGATGCTCTCCGCATCGTTCGTCGAGCGGCGGTTTCGACCCCAAGTAGTGAAGGGAAAAGATAGTGGCGGGATGCTCCTCGCGATGCCTGCCGATCGACTCCACCACAGACCCCGCCAGCTGATCCTTGGTCACTGCGACACGGTCTGGCCCATCGGCACACTCGAGACGATGCCTGCGCGCACCGACGACGAAGGGGTATTCTGGGGACCAGGCTCCTACGACATGAAAGCGGGGCTCGTACAAGGATTGTTTGCCGTCGAAGCACTGGCGGCAGCCGGCGCGGGCCCGCTTCCGGTCACGCCGGTGTTCTTCATCAACTCCGACGAAGAGATCGGCAGCCACGACTCGACACGCGTGATCGTGCGGCTTGCTCGGGGCGCCGACCGCTGCTTCGTGCTCGAACCGTCACTGGGCCCCGAGGGGAACCTCAAGACTGCGCGTAAGGGGGTCGGAAGCTTTTCGATCACCGTTCGCGGGGTGGCCGCGCATGCGGGTCTCGACCCGGGGAAGGGCGCGAGCGCGATTCTGGAGCTCTCGCTCCTCATTCAGAAGCTGTTTGCGCTCAACGATCTGGACAGGGGCATCACGGTCAACGTGGGCACGATCGACGGCGGTTTGAGCCCGAACATGGTTGCGCCCGAGAGCAAGGCCGCCATCGACGTCCGCGTGCCGACACGAGAGGACGCCAAGCACATCGAGCAGGCCATTCACAGCCTCCAAGCGGAGACGCCGGGCACCGAGGTGATCGTCGAAGGCTCGGTGCGGCGCCCGCCCATGGAGCGCACCCCGGGCAACCAACGCCTCTGGCGCTTGGCCCAGCGCGGCGCAGAGGAGCTCGGGATCGAAATCGAGCAGGCGGCAGCCGGTGGCGGCTCGGATGGCAACACCACCAGCTTGTTCGCGCCGACGCTCGACGGCCTTGGGGCGGTGGGCGCTGGCGCGCACGCCCTGAACGAACACCTCATTCTCGACAGAATGGTCGAACGATCCGCGCTCCTGGCACGTTTGCTCTCGTATCCCCCTCTCGACGAGGCGATGCCGCGAGACGCCTAGATTCCGGCCACACGGATCACCGCATCCCGCGTCGGGACATCGGCGCCGACCTCGGCCAGCAACACATCTGCAGGACAGCGCCCGCCCTCGAGAAGCGCGCGTAGCGAGTCTAGAAGCACGGTCTCATCTTCGCCTGCTTCGTTGCGATCCCCAATGCGCCGCAATCCTGCCTCTGCGAGCTCGAGGATGTCCCCAGCCCAATCCACTGCGTCGCGCTTCATGAACTTGGTTTGCACACCGTGCCGCGCAAGCGCGTCGCGTTGTCGCTCGACGTCGGCGAACGCCCAGGGGTCGACCAAGCCTTCGAGCGCGCGCAGGCTCTCGTCGTCGTAGAGGAGACCCTTCCAAAGCGCGGGGAGGGCGAACAACATCTCCGGGCGCTGCACGTCCGCGCCGCGACACTCGAGGGTGCTCTTGAGCCGCACCTCCGGAAAGAGCGTGCTCAAGTGGACGACCCAGTCGCCATAGTTGGCTTTCACGCCCTCGAACCCATGCTCCATGAAGGCGCGGAAGGTTTGCCCGGTGTTGTAGTGGGCCTTGCCGTTGCGCTTCACCAGGAACATCGGCGCGTCGAGCGCCCATTCTACGTAGTCGATGTACTTGGGGTGATCTTTCCAAGCGAATGGAAGGAGGCCGGAGCGGTCGGGATCCATGTGAAGCCAGGCGAGCGCGCGATAGGACCTGTAGCCGCTGCGTTTACCTTCGTTCCAAGGGCTATTCGCGAACATCGCCGTCACGATCGGCTGGGCGCGGAGCGCGACGCGAAGCTTGCGCATCGCGTCTTCCTCGGACGCGTAGTCGAGGTTGGCTTGCACCGTACAGGTCTTCGTCATCATGTCGCCGGCCATCGTCCCGCGCGTCGGCATGTACTCGCGCATCACGCCGTAACGCATCTTGGGAACCCAGCCGAGCTCGTCGACTGAGGCGAACGGATGGCAGCCGAGCGCGAGCCAGGTGAGCCCGAGCGCCTCGACGACGGGCTCGAGCTCCGCCCAATGCGCGTCCGACTCGGCTTTGCCTTCGTGGACCGACCGATAGGGAGCGCCCGACAGCTCGATCTGGGACCCAGGCTCGAGCGTCACCGAGCCTTCGCCACGCCGTAGCGCGATGATTGGACCATCCGGTGACTCACGCTCGGCTTCCCAGCCCCGGTCCCGGATCAATCGTTCGAAGATCGCGACGACGCTGACAGGCCCGTCGTAGGGAAGCCGAGCACCATCGGCTTTCGACACCGCGATCCGTTCCGCCTCCGTACCGATCCGCCAACGCTCCCGCGGCTTCTCCGCGTCGTGGAACAGCACGAGCAAGTCATCCATCCCGCGAAGCGGGGCATCGAGTTTGGGCAACGTGTCCTCTGGGTCCGCCGATGGGGCGCCGGACCCTACCACGAAGGCTCCGCGGGTGCCCCCGGGCGGAGCGAGTTCGTGGTTGCACGATCGCCTCGGACGTGGTGGAACACCCCCGTGGATGAACTCCTCGAGCTGATCAGAGAGCGCGGGTTTCGCCGGGGCCGCTTCGTTTTGAGCTCTGGAAAAGAGAGCGACTTCTTCATCGACTGCAAGCCAGCCGTGCTTCTCGCGCGGGGGCATGCGTTGGTCGGCCGCGCGTTGCTGCAGCGAATCGGCGACGCACTGGGCTCGGTTTCCGGCGTGGCCGGCGTCGAGCTCGGCGGATGCCCCTTGGCGTCCGCGGTTGCCTGCGCGTCTTGGGCAGATGGAACCCCGCTCGACGCCGTGTACATTCGCAAGGCCAGCAAAGGGCACGGCACCAAGAAGATGCTCGAAGGTGCCGATCACCTCGAGCCCGGCGCCAAGCTCGCCATCGTCGAAGACACGGTCACGACGGGCGGCTCGACACTGCGCGCGGTGCAGGCAGTTCGAGAAGCCGGCTTCGACGTGGCGGGGGTCGTGTCCGTCGTCGATCGGCTCGAGGGGGGCGCGGATGCAATCCGAGCCGCGGGCCTGTCCTTCAGCACCCTCTACGACCGCGGCGACTTCATGGGCAAGGGCTGATCGACCCGGCCGACCATCAAACCAGCCCCGCCTTCATAGAGCGTGTGCGAAGGCCCACCGCCGTGGATCGCGTCTATTGGCCCCAGTTCAAGTCCATCCGGCAGACCTTCTGACTCACATTTCCAGCGGTCGACGCCGATGGACGGCCGACAATTCCCGACAACTCGGAGTTCCTCGTGCTGCGATTCACGGGCGCTCGGGGGCGAGCAGACCTCAAATGGGAGCTTCCGAGCACAAGCGGCACTTGACGAAGGTTTGACAGCTTCGAGCCCCGGTCGCTATCCTGTCGCTGCGCATAAGCCTTCGGAACAAATGGGGAAACGGGCCGTGCGCGGAGGTTTGGGATGATTGTGCGCCACAGGGGGTGGGCGGTTGCAGTGCTTATTGCAACGCTCGGTTTGGGTTGTCATGCAGCCAAGGACGATGCGGAGGGGCAAGCGGGCGAGCTCGCGGATCCGGTTCGTCGCGAAAACGCGATTTACAACCTCAAAGAGATCTACGCCAAAACGCTGGCCGCGAATGACGGCGATCGGGGCAGCGAGGCGGTAGCCGCGGTGGCCGACACGATTGTCGGGCCACTCACGCAAACCTATCTCAACTACCCGGAGGATGGGATCAACCGTCTCGCGGTTCTCGACCTGCTGTACGAGATGCGGGACCCGAGAAGTCTGCCTGCACTGATCGAGGCTCTCAACTGGCGAACCGAGGTTTCCGAGGACCACGCGATTCGCGCGGCACAGACCATCCAGGTAGTCGACGTCCCCAGCGGCGAACGTTCCGCAGTCATTGCGGCGCTCGGCCGTTCGCTCGAACGGATTACCGGTTCGCGTCCGGAAGACAACAAGATGCGGGTCTCGATGATTCGCGCGCTCGGCTCGCTCGAGGATCAAGGCGCAACGGAGATCCTGACCGCTATCGCGACGAAGCAAGACGAGAACCAGAACTTCCTGATCAACCGGCTCGCAGCCCAACAGCTCGGCGAGCTGCGGGATCCCTCCGCCATCCCAGCGCTGATCAAATGCCTTTTCCTCTTTGCGCCCGGTCGCCCGGACATGCGCATGAACGACGTGGCAGCAGAGGCGTTGATCCTCATTGGCCGCCCCTCGCTCAAGCCGCTGCTAGGGGTGCTCGCCGGCAACGACGCCAGCGCAAACGCCATCGCCAAGCACTACATCGGGGCGGTCAAAGCACGTCGGCCGGATTTGGCGACCAAGATGACCGTCAGGCAGGTCACCGGCAGCGAGGCAAGCTTCGCGCTCGGCGCCCTTGGTTTCTCCGAGGCCCTCGAACCGCTTCTGGCGGAAGCCGCTTCATCCGACACGGCGCGAAAGCTCAACGCTGCAATTGCGCTCGTTCGCGTCGACGTCCCCCCGGCGCAGAAGGAACGGGTCCGGGCCGCGTTGAAGAAGGTCTACGCCGGTCTACCCAAGGGATTCGGCGGCGTAGCGATGCGGGGCCAGTTGCTCTCGGCGATCGCACACACCTACGACGCCGAGATGATGCCGTTCATCTACGAGCAAGCGGCGGACAAGAAGGCAAATCCCGAGCTCCGGATCATCGCGGTGCACAACTATGCACTCCTCGCAGACGAGGCGGAGGCGGCCAAGCTGTCGAGCCTCATCGCCGCAGAGAAACGCTCCGAAGACGGTGGCTACCGCGAGAAGTTCGCCGAGAACGAGCCGCTGCTCGAGCTCGCGAAGGAATGCGATACGAGCGTCGACTGCTGGGTTTCGAAGGCCGGGAGCGCTGACACTTCCAAGGCGCGCAAGGGCGCGTACATGCTGGGCCGCTTCGCGGCTGGCAATCAGAAGGCGATCGACGCGTTGGTCGGCCAGCTCGGAAGCGAAGAGCTCGGCGTTCGTCTGTCCGCTCTGATGGCCGTCGACCGGATTGCGGTGGATGGGAGCCCGGCGGCGGTCGCGAAGATCGACGATCTGCGCACGCGCGAGGAGGGCCAATCGGTTTGGACGCGTTTTCGCGGGGAAGCGCTTCCGATCCAGGCACGGCTCCGCAGTCGTGGCGCCGACGCAAGCTAGAACGTCGCCGGGTGAGCCATGGAGCGAGCCAAGATTTCGATCGTATTGGTCGGCGCGCTGACCTTCAACGCATGCGGGCGTGAAGAGACTGCCACGCGCGTCGCCCCTCTGGACGCGCGTGTGGTGGCGAACGTCGTGGCGCGGGTGGGAGAGCGCCCGATCGGAGCAGCCGACGTGGCGGCCCGCATGACTGACCAAGGCCTCGACGCCAGGACCGCGCTCGATCGATTGATCGAAGAAGAGCTCCTTGCTCAGGAAGCGACACGCGTCGGGATTCGCGAAGACCGCGACGAAGAACGGGCGGTGGAGCGCGTGATGGTGCGTGCGATGCTGCGCGACTTCGAGGCAGAGCTGACCCCCGAGTTGGTGGCGCGGGAGGAAGTCCGCGCGGACTTCGAAGCAAACCGCGACAAGCTGCAGGTTCCCGAGCGCCGTATCTCCTGGCACATCCTCGTGAAGGACTCGTCCCAAGACGGGAAGCGGAAGGCCGAGTCGATTCGGAACGAGGTGCGTGCCGCCGACGACCCGAAGGCCGTGTTTCGACGTTACGCCGAGGACGGAGAGGCCAAGCCGGAGCTCGCGGTCACCGCGGAAGAGCTCCCTCCGATCACGCCGCGAGCGAGCATCGAACAACCGTATAAGGACGCCCTGTTCGCAGCCCAGTCGACGGGGCTGCTCGATGCAGTCGTCGAGACATCCTACGGTTGGCACGTCATCGTGCTGACGGAAATCCTGCCCGGCGAGCGCAAGACCTTGCGCGATGTGGAAGAAGAAATTCGCGTGCGGCTGAGTAAGAAGAAGCGCTTCGAGCGAATGGTCGAGGTCGTACGGAAGGGAGAGGCCGACGGACTCGTGACGTATGACGAGGAAGGTGTCGCACGACTGATGGCGATGCCAGGCTTGCCGACACGCGCCGAATAGCGCTCAGTCGACCGGCTGAAGCAGGTCGCCCGTGACGCGATAGACCTTGGGCGGATTGGCGGGGACCCGCTCCGACGAGAGACCGCCGACGGAAGTCACCGGAGTCACCGACGTCCCCGCCTTCAACGCCTCGGTGAGCGATTCGCGCGTTTGATGCCCCTGCCTGAGCGTCGCCGAGATCATCCGATAGGCGTCGTATCCATAGGCGGCGAAGGTCTGTGGCGGTTTGCCATAGCGAGTCTCGTAGGCGGTTCGAAAATGCTGGTTCAGGGCGCTCTCGGACGCGTCGTAGAACGGCAACGCGATGGCTGCGCCTTGAAGATAGCGAGCGGCCCGACGGAGCAGGTCGGTCGACCAACTCGGGCTTGGAAGCAGGAAATGCACCTCGCGCTCTGCGTGCTCCGGCAGCGCGCCGCCACCGACGCTCCATGCTCCCTCCGCTGCGAACGTCGGCGCGATCAAGGCTACCTGATCGGCGACGTCAGCGAAGAGCACCACGTCACAGGTCGTAGCGAGGATGGTTCGTACGTATTCGACGAAAGACTTCGTGCCCGGCGGATACGCAACGCCTTCGCACGCGACACCGCCCGCCGCCGCAACTTCCTGGTCGAAGAGCCGCTCCATCGTACGGCCGTAGCCGTGGTCGGGGTAGAGAATCACGAAGCGCGAGAGTCCGCGGGAACGCGCGTCGCCCACCAGCGCGGCCAGCTCGTCTCGAGGGCTGTACATCAGACGAAACACCTCGTTCCCGGCGCTCGTCACCGCATCCGACGCCGAGAAGCTCAGCAATGGGACCCCAGAGCGACGGGCGGACTCGGCCGCGGCTTCGGTCGTGCGTGTGCCCACCGGCCCCAGCACGGCGATGACGCCTTGGTTTCCGACGAGCGTGTCGACAGCCGCTTGGGTCTTCTTCGGGTCGCCAGCGGTGTCTTCAACCACGAGCTCGGGGCCGCCTTCGTCGAGCTGCGCGAGCTGCATGCCTTGGAGGAGCTGTCGGCCGACCTCGAGCCCGCGACCGCTCAAAGGAAGCAGTACGCCCACCGCGTACGGATTGCCGTGAAGGAACTCGTCCGCACGCGCGACCTCGATCGTCACCGCAGGGATGCTCATGGCCTCGCTTGCGCGGAGCGAGTTCGCGGTTTGACGGATCGCCTCGGCGTCCTGCGCGTCGAGGGCATGGTCGAGCAAGCGCACCCCGATGGCTGCCTGGGGGAAAGCTCCCGGGCGGAGGGTCTCATACAGCGCGCCGGCCTCCTCGACGGTGACCTTCTGCGCGAGCACCTCCGCGGTCGTCCACACACGTTGCGGGTCCGGTGGGTCACCGCCGCGCTCGCCAAGGACGTCGAGCACTCGAAGGCCAAGGGCGCCATTCGTGGTTTGCTCGGATGCGACGATGGCCGTGTCCCACAGAAGCGCTTGCTCCTCCGCCGAGAAGCGCTCCCCGGCCAGGGGCTCGATGCTCGAGAGCGCCCGCTCCGGGTCGCCGAGGACCAACTGGCATGCGCCGAGGTGTAGCGACGCCCGAAGCGCGATCGCACGGTCTGCGCTGTCCTGCGCTTGTTCGAAATGAGGCACCGCGCTCTGGCAACGGCCGACATCGGCGCTGACGAGCCCGAGCTCGAGGCGCGCGAGGTCGGCCTCGGTGGTGCCCGGGTGCGCGATGATGAACTTCTCGTAGGCGTTCTGCGCCGCTCCGATGTCCCCCGCGTCTGCAAGCGCACGCGCCTGTGCGATCTCCGCTGGGGGAGCCTTCTCGAGCGGGCTCTCGACTTGCTTCGGCGCGCAGCTCGTCACGAGAACGAGGGCGGCGCAGGACATGGCGCTTCTCCACATGCGGGCGGAACGATACATGGCAGGTCGCGGCCCCGCCACGTACCGGCCTCAGGCGAGCGCGTCCCAGCACGCCGCCAGGCGTCCGAACTCCTCGACGGAAAGCGTCTCTCCGCGACGGCCGAGGTCGATGCGTGCATCGTCGGCTGCTCGCGCAGACCGGTCGGGGTCGCCCATGGGCCGGAGCGCGTTTCGAAGCGTCTTGCGCCGCATTTGAAAGGACGCGCGTACCGTCGCTTGAAACGTCGGGGTCTCCTCCGCCCTGGGCGGGTCGAGAGGCGTCAGCCGAACGACGGCGCTGTCCACCTGGGGAGGCGGAAAGAACGAGCCTGGCTTCAGACGGCATACGGTGTCGACCTCGAACCCCGCCTGGGTAAACACCGTCAGTGCCCCATATTCCTTGGTGCCGGGCGCAGCGACGAGTCGGTCGCGCACCTCCCGCTGGACCATGAGCACCGCCCCCGCCAGCACCTCTCGGTGCCGGACCACCTGACGGAGAATCGCCCCAGTCGCCTGATACGGGAGATTTCCCGTCACGACGAGCTTCGTGCCGCAAGCATTCGAATATGCAGCGAGATCCAGCTCCGCCGCATCACCTTCGCGAATCTCGAGTGCGGGGTGCGACCCAAGCTCTTCGCCGAGCACGCGAATCATGTCGCGGTCGAGCTCCACGGCCAGCACGCGACAGTCGCGAGCGAGGAGCGCGTGGGTCAACGCCCCGAGGCCCGGACCCAGCTCGACGACCTCTTGCCCGAGCGCGGCGGCGGCATCCGCGATTCGGGCCGTGACCCCGGGTTGAACGAGGAAATTCTGAGAGAACGATCGCTTGGGAGCGAGGCCGTGCTTCTTCAGAAGATCCCGTGCATGGGGCGGATCCTCGAACTCGCTGCTCATGCGGCCAACTCTTCAAAATCACGAAGCTTTCGGTACAGAATCGGCACTTCAAATCCTTTTGTGTCACAGCGGTTGTCAGGGCGGAAGGCGTTATTATATTGGCCGAGTCCCTAGAGTGACCTAGGTTAAAGACAGAGGAACAATCATGCTCCCAGGCTTCATCATCGACCAAATCCGCCAGCGCGAGGAAGAGGAACGAGCGAAGCAGGATGCTCCTCGACTCCAGTTGCCGATTCCGTTTCCGGAAGGGTCCAAGGCGCCTGAGCGTGAGGACGCCCCCGAGCGCGGCGTCGTGATCATCGATTTACTGGGGCGCTAGGTTTCGGCTACACTTCCGTTGTGCCAGACCGTGCCTCGGTGAGCCTTAGTGAGCGCGAGCGAGCGCTTTCACGAAGCTTCGCGGATGCGGGTGGACCTGAGCGCGCTAGCGTCGCGGCCGAGCTCGCATGGTGTCACGTCGACCAGGGCGACTTGGGGCAGGGGTTTCGCGTCCTTTGGGAAGCGGATCCGGCGCCTGATCCCGAGCGCATCCTGCAGCGCACGAGAGCCGAGCTGCAGGCCTTTTGCGGCAACGAGGACGCAGCCCTCGCCTTGCTCTCAGATCTCGGGCGCGAGGCTGCGGATTCAGCGCTGGTGCG
>JBATLA010000136.1:0-2029 GCA_049669945.1 Polyangiales bacterium
GCGGTGTCGTCCAGCTCATCGCAGCTTTCCTCAAAGCCGGTGTCATCGCCCACTATTTCCCGTCGAGTGTCATCAAAGGAATGCTCGCCGGCATCGGGATCATCCTCATCCTCAAGCAGATCCCGCACGCGCTCGGCTACGACCAGTCGTGGGAGGGCGAGCTCGAGTTCTTCCAACGCGACGGCCACAACACCTTCACCGAGATCGGTTACGCGCTCCAGTCTCTGAGCCCCGGCGCCATCATCGTTACGCTGCTCTCGCTGACGATCCTCCTGGCATGGCAGCACCCGCGCCTGAAGCAGAGTCGCGTCGGCCGGGCGCTCCCTGCGCCCCTTCTCGTCGTGCTTCTGGGCATCGCGCTCAACCAAGGCTTCAACGCGTTCGCGCCGCAGCTTGCCATCGCCAAAGCCCACCTCGTGACCGTCCCTACCTCGTCGAGCGTCGGCGAATTCTTCTCGAACTTCACGCGGCCCGACTTCTCGCAGCTCACGAATCCGGAAGTGTATCTAATCGGCCTTACCCTTGCGCTCATCGCAAGCATCGAAACGCTTCTGTCGGTCGAGGCAACCGACAACCTCGACCCGGAGAAGCGGGTCACGCCCACGAACCTCGAGCTCAAAGCGCAGGGCCTCGGCAACATCGTCTCGGGGCTGCTCGGTGGCATCCCGCTCACGCAAGTCATCGTCCGAAGCACCGCCAACATCGAGTCGGGCGGCAAGACACGCCGCGCGTCGTTCATCCACGGCGTGCTTTTGCTCGTTTGCGTGGCAGCCATTCCCGGCTTGCTCAATGAGATCCCTCTCGCATGCCTGGCCGCGATTCTGCTCGTGATCGGCTACCGGCTCGCGCGCGTCTCGCTGTTTAAGCAAATGTGGCGCGAGGGACTCTGGCAGTTCCTCCCGTTCATCGTGACGATCGTCGGGCTCGTGTTCACCGATCTGCTGAAGGGCATCATGCTCGGCATGCTCGTCGCCTTCTTCGAGGTCCTCATTTACAACTACCAGCTCGACTTCTATCGAGAGCAAACGGAAGAGGGTGGTATCAAGATCCGGCTGACCGAGCACATGACCTTCCTCAACAAGGCGGCCCTCAAGCGACTCCTTCGCGAGGTGCCGCCAGGTTGCGAGCTGACGATCGACATGTCGGATACGCGAATCCTCGACCATGACGTTCGCGAGGTCATTGACGACTTCGTCACGCATGCGGAAACTGACGGAATCCGCGTTCAAATCCTCGGAGCGGTGAGCCCGACCATTGCGCTCGGTGACAGCGTCTGAGGATGGCTGCGTGGAAACGAGCGTTGAAGTGGACCGGCGTGCTCGTTGCGATTGCAGGAGTTGCAATCGCGATTGCCGCGGTCGTCTTTGGAGGTGAGAGCGTGGCCTACGACAGTCCAGACTATCGCGTGACATCCAAGCTCGGACCCGTCGAGATACGCGAGTACGCGCCCTATCTCGTCGCCGAAACCAAAGTCGACGGCAGTCTCGAAAACGCCGGGAACCAAGGGTTTCGGATCCTCGCCAAGTACATCTTCGGTGGCAACCGTGGCTCGGAGAAGATCGCGATGACGGCGCCGGTGATTCAAGAGAAGGCCGAGGGCACGAAGATCGCCATGACGACGCCGGTCACGCAGGAGAAGGCGGGTGACGAATACACCGTTCGCTTCATGATGCCGTCAGGTCTCTCCCGCGAGACGCTCCCCGAGCCCAACGATGCGCGGATCACGTTTCGAGAGGTCCCCTCGCAAACACTTGCCGTGGTCCGCTATTCAGGCACGTGGTCGAAACGAAACTACGAAAAGCATCTCGAGGTGCTCTACGCTGCCTTGCGGGCCGAAGGACTCGAGCCGGAAGGTGAGCCGGTCTGGGCCCGCTACAACCCGCCGTTCACGCCCTGGTTCATGCGGCGCAACGAGATCTTGAGCGGGTTCCAAGCTGCCGCGCCGGATCACTGAAACGCCGTGGCGGACGGCGCCGAGCGTGACGCGACGCCCAGCTCGAACGAGACGCCGCTCTGGCCCATGTAGACG
>JBATLA010000137.1:0-5599 GCA_049669945.1 Polyangiales bacterium
AATGACCGTCGGCGGCGGCTTCGAGGTGTGCATGGGCGCGGACGCCGTGCAGGCCGCTTCGGAGACCTACGTGGGCCTCGTCGAGGTCGGTGTGGGTCTTCTCCCAGGCGGCGCCGGCAACATGAACATGCTCTGGCGCGCCCTCGAGGGGATTCCGGCCGACACCGACGTCGACACCCTCCCCTTCGTCTCGCGCACCTTCCAGAACATTGCCATGGCGCGCGTCGCCACAGGCGCCGGTGAGGCGCGGGAGTTTGGCTACTTCCGAAAGAACGACGGCATCTCCTTCGACAAGGCGCGACTTCTCACCGAGGCCAAGGGCCGCGCGATCGGCATGGCCGAGGCGGGCTACCATCCGCCCGTTCGGCGTTCGTACCGGCTGCCAGGCGAGAGCGGCATGGCCACCCTCGGCATGATGATCGACTCGCTCCAAGCGGGCGGCTTCGCGAGCGAGCACGACGCGCTGATCGCGCGCAAGGTCGCGAGCGTCTTGTGCGGCGGCCCGTCGGGCGCCGCTCACGAAGTCACCGAGGAGCAGATGCTCGAGCTCGAGCGCGAGGCCTTCATCAGCCTCTGCGGAGAGCCGAAGAGCCAGGAGCGCATGCAGCACATGCTCACCACCAACAAGCCTTTGAGGAACTAGGCCAACCGGAACCCCACGAGCCAACTAGGAATCAGGAGTAAGACACATGGGTAAGATTGTCGTCGTAGATGCGGTTCGCAGCGCGGTTGGTCGCGCAAAGAAAGGGTCTTTGGCCAATCGACGTCCGGATGAGCTCGCAGGCGAGGTGATCCGAGGCTTGATGGCGCGCAACCCCAAGGTGGATCCCGCCACCGTCGAGGACCTCGTCCTCGGCTGTGCGTTTCCAGAGGGTGAGCAAGGCATGAACGTGGCGCGCGTGGTCGGCCGGCTCGGCGGGCTCCCCGAGGAGAGCTCGGGCGTCACGATCAACCGCTTCTGTTCGAGCGGCCTTCAGGCCATCGCCATGGCCGCTGGCTCCGTAAAGGCGGGCTTCGACGATGTCGTCATCGCGGGCGGCATGGAGTCAATGACCATGGTTCCGATGACCGGCAACAAGCCGAGTGCATCGCCCGAGGCCATGGCGGAGTACCCGGAGACCTACACACCGATGGGCATCACGGCCGAGAACGTGGCGAATCGGTTCAACATCAGCCGCACACAGCAGGACGAGTTCGCGGCGTGGAGCCATGAAAAGGCACTTGCAGCCATCGAGCGCGGCGCGTTCGAGAACGAAATCGTGCCGGTCCACGGCGTGAAGTTCGACAACAGCGGCGAGCGTCAGATGTTCGAGTTCAAGGTCGACGAGATGCCCCGCCCGGGCACCACGGTCGAAGCTCTCGCGAAGCTTCGCCCTGTGTTCGCGGCCAAGGGAAGCGTCACGGCGGGCAACTCCTCACCGCTCTCGGACGGCTCGGCTGCTGCCATCGTGATGAAGAAGAAGCGCGCCGAGAAGCTCGGCATCACGCCGCTGGCGATCTTCAAGTCGTTCGTGACGGTTGGCGTCGACCCGTCGATCATGGGCATCGGCCCTCTTCCGGCGGTTCAGAAGCTTCTCCGCAAGAACGACCTCACCATCGACGACATCGACGTCTTCGAGGTCAACGAGGCGTTCGCTAGCCAGGCGGTCTACGTCCAGCAGGAGCTCGGCATCCCGAACGACAAGCTGAACGTCAACGGCGGCGCAATCGCTCTCGGCCACCCCCTCGGCTGCACCGGCGCCAAGCTCACGGCCACAGCCCTGAACGAGCTCAAACGTCGAGGCGGCAAGTACGCCGTCGTCACGATGTGCATCGGCGGGGGCATGGGCGCTGCCGGCCTCTTCGAATCCCTCGACTAGGGTCGAGGAAACCGCAAGCCGCGCGCCTACGAACGAATGAACGCCGCCTCGTGGGTCACTGAATCGTGAATTGCCGCGTGGTTGCTTCCGCCTGGAACATTCGCGCTTGGCGCGCGCTGCGCGCTCGGCCCTGAGTCGGCGCGGAGGAACTGTCCCGGTCCCGTGGTCTTGCCGATATCGGGCAACACCTCGCCATCGATGGCGACCAACGTGCCGTTGACCATGACTGCAGGAACCGCATCAGGGTTGCGGCGCACGAGGCGGATGTAGCCACCGAGCTCGGGAATCGCTTCCTCGTGAATCTCGTCGACGTGGTAGTCGAGGTGCTCGGGGTCGACGATGACGAGATCGGCTCGCTTGCCCTCTTCGAGGGTCCCCGCATCGATCTGGAACCACTCGCCGATTTCGCCGGTGAGCTTACGCACCGCTTTTTCGAGCGGCATGACGGGCTCGCCACGATCCGCCGCATCTTTGACGAACTTCAGCATCCGAAGCGGGAAGTTGTAGAAGGCCATGTTGCGAAGGTGGGCGCCCGCATCGGAGAACCCGATCAGGTTCGAGTCGCTGTTCATGAGCGCGGCAAGCGGCTTCGGACGGTCGTTGCCGGTGACCGTGTACCAGCGAAGGTCGTTTCCGTACTCGACCAGCAGATCGAGAAACGCGTCGACCTCGGACTTGCCTTGCATCGTTCCGATCTCGCGGAATGTCTTGCCCACCAGCGAGCTATCGGGGCACTCCATGACCGTCGCCTTGGCGAAGTTCCTGTGAAACACCTTCGGGATGAACGGGTTGTTCCACTGGCGGTTGAACTTGCGCCGGTATCCTTCGTCTTGAAATAGCTTGCGTCGCTCGGCCATCGTTTCCAGGTGCAGACCCGCTGCTCCCGCGCCGAACTCCTCGAATACGACATTCTCGAAACCGTCGGCCCAGAGATCGAATGCCACCGGGAGGAACTGGTAGCGGAACTTGCCGCCAAGAAGCTTATTGACGACCCAGCCGAGGCCACTCAGGACGCGCCAAATCAAGCGGTTCGAGCGAATATCCATAATCGATACGATGCTCGTCTTGAGGGCGTCGCGCATGAATAGGCCCGCGCTGAACGCCGCGTAGATGAAGATCTGATACTTGGTCGAGACATTCGGGATCGCTTGTAGGTTGAGCCCGCGCTTGCGGACGCCCCGCACCATGCGGCGGAGCTCCTTCCACGAGGCATACGTCGAGGGGAGGCACTTGCTGCGAAAGCGATCGCCGCCCATCTTGTCCCAATAGAGGCCGTTCAACGAGAGGCCGAGAAAGCCCGCGTCATAGCCCTCCGCGATCGTTCGCTCCATCTCTTCGAGCTCGGCCTCGGTCGGCTTCACGCTCGCATCGAGCGCCCGCTCGAGGCCCATCACTTTGGAGCGCACGGCCGAGTAACCAACGAACGACGACACGTTCGGTCCGAGCGGTAGGCTGTCCAGATGCTCGGCGTACTCGGCGTGGGTCTCCAAGGTCTTCCGCTCTTTCATCAGCGGCAGCAGGTGCTCGTACGGAATCGCTTCGACGCGGGTGAACATGTCCGCGATGTCCGTCGCATCGCCGACCGCGGTGCTCAACGAGCAGCTCCCCATGAACACCGTCGTCACCCCGTGCCGCAACGACTCGTGCAGCGAAGGAATCGCTTCGACTTCGGCGTCGTAGTGGGTGTGGATGTCGAGGAAGCCCGGCATCACCCAGTTCCCTTCTGCATCGATGACGGTAGCTCCCTCCGGCGCCTGCATCTCCGCGTCCGAGATCCGAACGACTTTGCCGTCGTCGATGAGGACGTGCCTATTGGCCCCTGGCGTCCCTTTGCCGTCGAAGAAGAGGCCGTTCTTGATGAGGGTCTGCTGACTCATGCCCGAACGATGACAGCAACGGCGAAATCGGGCTTGACAATGGGCGACAAACTTTTATCTTTTCACGACCCGCAGCGACCCCATGACCTTGGTCCGAGCCTCAGCATTGAGCGGCTACCGCGAGCTCGTATCGGAGCTCGGGGGCGACCCCAGCCACTTGCTTCGTCGGTTTCGCATTCGGGCGGGCTTCCTCGACGATCCTCAGGCGTTCGTATCGTATGGCTCGCTGATTCGCCTCCTCGAGCACAGCGCCCGGTCGCTCCGCTGTCGCGACTTCGGACTCCAACTCTCCACGCGCCAGGATCTCGGAATCCTCGGCCCACTTGGTGTCGCGGTCCGGAATTGCGAAACGCTCGGGGACGCCATGCAGACGGCTTCGCGATACATGTTCGTGCACAGCCCTGCGATCTCGTTCACGCCACACCTCGACGGTGAGCGCGCGCGCCTGGTGTTTCAGATCCTACTCGACCGCGTCGGAACTGCGGTGCAAGTCACCGAGCTGAGCCTCGGACTCGCGGCCCGCACCGTCGCCCTCCTCACGGAAGAGCCGAACACGCTGATCGGGGTTCGATTCAGCCACCCTCGCTTCGCACCGCTTGCTTCGTATCGAGGGCACTTCGGCGCACCCGTCGAGTTTGCCTGTGGGGAGTCGGCCATCGAGCTCGACCTCAACGCCCTCGCGCTGCCGATTCGCGATGCCAGTCTCCAAATCCGAGAGCTGGCAGGAGACTACCTCGAGCTTCACCACGCTGACCCAGGCACGCCCCTTTCCATTCGCGTGCGCCAGGTGGTGCAGCGCTCGCTCGGGACCGGCTCCACGTCATGCGTGGACGTTGCATCGGCCTTCGCCCTTCATCCCCGGACGCTCCAGCGACAACTGCGCGGCGAAGGCACATCGTTCGAGAAGCTCAAGGACGAAACCCGAGCCGAGCTCGCACGACGCTATCTAGCCAACCGCGACCTCCCGATGTCCCAGGTCGCCGCCCTACTCGACTACAGCGAGCAATCCGCGCTCAGCCGAAGTTGCCGCCGTTGGTTCGGCCAAACGCCTCGTCGGGTGCGCGCCGATACCGCCAGCTAAGCGAAGATGGACGTTACCAGGTCCCTGTGTTCTTCATGGACGCCCAGGGCTCTTTCGGTTCGAGTGCTTCACCCTTCTGCAGTAGCTCGATCGAGATCCCGTCCGGGGAGCGGACGAACGCCATCCGGCCATCTCGGGGCGGTCGATTGATGGTCACGCCTGCATCCATGAGGTCCCGGCAAAGCGAATAGATGTCTCGAGTTTCGAAGGCGAGATGACCGAAGTTGCGACCGCCGGTGTACTCTTCGGGGTCCCAATTGTACGTCATCTCGAGCTCAGGGGACGCTTCGCTCTGCGCGCGACCGCGATCTTCGGGAGCGCACAAGAACACGAGTGTGAAGCGCCCGACCTCGCTGTCCCGTCGCCGCCGCTCCACGAGCCCCAACTTGTTGCAGAAGAAATCGAGCGACGCGTCCAGGTCAGACACGCGGATCATGGTGTGCAGGTAGCGCATGGGGCGAGGATAGCGCTGCGGCGAGGGCTGTCACTGACACGGGCACTGGCGCTCTTGCTGGCGCTGTCCCTGTCCCTGGGGCAGACTCGACCGCGATGGCCAATGAATATGAAGCGATCGTGATTGGCGGCGGCCCTGGGGGGTACGTGGCTGCCATTCGGCTCGGACAACTCGGGGTGAAGACCCTCTGCGTCGAGAAGGAAGCCATGGGAGGCGTCTGCCTCAACTGGGGCTGCATCCCCTCAAAGGCGCTCATCGCCGCAGCCAACCTCGCGCATAAGGTCCAAAACGCCGGCCACATGGGCATCACGGTCAAAGACCTCGAGGT